>JBMNSG010000033.1:0-19807 GCA_050945075.1 Eubacteriaceae bacterium
ATTCGACTAATATTGTTGCGTTATTATATCACAGCCGCTTTTACATTCCAGCACTCATTCCTGTCTGTTTATCTATTGTTTTTGTTTATTGTGTTTTTATTGGATCTTAGTCAAATATCGGGGGCTCAATAAGCCAGATAGAATAATACTGGCAGATGGGATGACAATTTCCATCGTTTTTTTTATGAACCATAAAATCACCGGAAAGACTTTCAGATTCACTGCATAAATTATTCTTTAATTTTAATACCTTTTGATGCATTTGGATAATAATTAAAAGTCAACATCGCGTTTTATAATACAAGAGACATAAAATTAATTTGAAAATGGATCAGGAGTCCGTTGATGAAAAAAAGAAGCTATTCGAACAAAAACAGAATACCGACAGTTGAGACCGTAACGGTCCTTGCCGATCCTGATTATGGACTGACAGCAGAACAGGTCGACGAACGCCTGAAAAACGGACTGGCTAATTACTCGGTCAAATCACCATCGAAAAGCATACCGGAAATTATTAAAGACAATCTGTTTACCTATTTCAACCTTATTTTTGCGGTACTGGCTCTGCTGCTGATTGCAGTCGGTTCAATTCAGGGACTGACCTTTCTGCCGGTTGTCATTGCCAACACACTGATTGGCATCTACCAGGAAATCCGGGCCAAAATCGTCCTGGATAAGCTCAATGTACTGAGTGCGCCTAAAACCATCGCGATACGGGACGGCAGCAAAACCTCCATACCTTCGGAAAAACTGGTTCGTGACGATATTGTCGAACTGACAGCAGGAAATCAGATTGCAGCAGATGCTGTGGTTGTTTCCGGAGACGTTTCTGTTAATGAAGCACTGCTTACCGGCGAAGCGGATGAAGTTGCCAAAAAAAACGGTGATGATCTGAAGTCGGGCAGTTTTGTCGTGTCCGGCAGCTGCCGGGCCCGTCTGGAAAAGGTAGGCGCGGATTCCTATATCTCCAAGCTCACTATCCAGGCCAAAACCATGAAGGACGGTGAACAGTCAGAAATGATCCGTTCGCTGAACGACCTGCTGCGCCTGATTGGCATGATCATTATCCCCATTGGTCTGATTCTGTTTATCCAGTCCTACTTTTTCGGCGGAGCAGATTTAAAAGAAAGCATGACGTCCATGGTTGCCGCCGTTTTAGGCATGATCCCGGAAGGATTGTATCTGCTCACCAGTATTGCATTGTTTGTGAGTGTCGTCCGTCTCGCAGAAGAACGTGTTCTGGCTCACGATATGAAATGTATTGAAACGCTGGCACGTGTAGACGTGCTCTGTGTTGATAAAACCGGCACCATTACAGACAATACCATGACTGTGGATAAACTGATTGCCGCTGATGACACACTGGAGGGCAATGAGAAACTGGCACGGCTGGTCGGTGACCTGACATCAGCCATGGAAAACGACAATATTACCATGGGGGCGCTGAAAAAAACATTTGACCGCAGTAATGCGCGAAAAGCTGTCTCCTTTACGCCTTTTTCTTCCAGAAACAAATACAGCAGTGCTGCTTTTGAAGACGGCTCCTATGTTCTGGGCGCTCCGGAATTTGTACTGCGGGACGACTATAAGAATTATCAGGAACAGATTGAACAGTACAGCGCCCGCGGTTATCGTGTGCTGGTCTTTGCAGCCTATCCGGGAAAACCGGACGGCGGTCCTCTGACCGGTAAGGCAGATTATCTGGGCATGATTCTGATGTCCAATCCCATCCGTAAAGAAGCCCCTGATACTTTCCGGTATTTCCGCGAACAGGGTGTGGATATCAAAGTTATCTCCGGTGATAATCCCGTCACCGTTTCAGAAGTCGCCAAAAAAGCCGGCATAGCCGGCTCGGAACACTATGTAGATGCTTCAAAAATTCTGCCTGAAGACAATCTGGGGAAAATCCTGGTGGAAAACACAGTTTTCGGCCGCGTAACCCCGGAACAGAAACGTGAATTCGTTCACGCGCTCAAACAGGCCGGCAAAACAGTCGCCATGACCGGAGACGGTGTCAATGATGTTCTGGCTCTGAAGGATTCGGACTGCTCGATCGCCATGGCTTCCGGCAGTCAGGCCGCCACTCAGGTTTCACAGCTGGTCCTGCTGGATTCGGATTTTGCGAAAATGCCGTCTGTCGTTCAGGAAGGCCGACGGGTTGTCAACAATATTCAGCGGTCAGCCAGCCTGTTCCTGACCAAGAATATCTTTTCGTTTCTGCTGGCGATCCTTTTTATCCTGTGCTCAATCAATTATCCGCTGCAGCCCTCCCAGATCTCGCTCATCAGTGCTTTTACCATCGGCATACCGGGTTTCTTCCTGGCACTGCTGCCGAACAGAAAAATCATCAAGGGAAATTTTCTCAGCAACGTCATGATGATGTCCATTCCGGCGGGCTTTACCGATTTCGTCCTGATTGGCCTGTTTGTCATTGTTGGTAATATTGCAGGTATGAACAGTGACGAAATATCGACAGCCAGTACCATTATTATTGCAGCAGTCGGGTTTATGTTCCTGTTCCGTATAAGCCGGCCGATGGATTTTGTTAAATTCGTGATCTGGACCTTCTGTCTGGTCTGCATCATCCTGTGTGGTTACTACTTTAACAACATCTTTATGATCACACTGCATCTCGCAAAGAACACATTCACGCTGATGGTGGTCTTTATCATTTTGATCGAACCGGTTTTCCGCTACAATCTATGGCTTACGGAAAAGTTCGGAAACTTCATGATGCATAAGATACGAGATGCAATCAGCTCTTCATCCTGGCTACAAAATAAGCTTTCACAGAAGACGGGACAATCCGGATCATCTGATTCATCAGACCCGGAACAATAACGCCGTGATTGTGCATAAGTCCCCGATATCCGGCACGTGCCACGGCAGCCGGGGACATGGCCCAGACCGGAGTCTCCATCCCTTCTTTTTCAAAGAAAGCGGTTCTGGTGGTCCCCGGGCAGAGAGCACAGACCTGAACCCCGTGCTTCCGGGCTTCCAGACGGATTGCTCTCGAATAGCTCAATACATAGGTTTTGCTGGAAAAATAACTGGCGGTAAAAGGTCCGGGCTGAAAAGCGCCGGTAGAAGCGGTATTCAGGATTTTTCCGCTTCCCCGCCGGTACATTTCCGGCAGAAACAGCTTGCAGAGTTCGGTAAGGGCCACTACATTCAGAAACAGCAGTCTTTCATCCTGTTCAAAATCGATTTTTTCGGCTGGCCCGACGGTCCCGAAGCCGGCGTTATTCACCAGATATTCAATTTCCAGCCCCTCTTCTCTGACCTTTCGGTACAATTCCAGGGCCGCGCCCTGACGGCTCAGATCCTGTTCAATCGTGACAATCGAAACATCGAATGCTTCCCTGAGTTTTTTTGCTGCTTCTTCCAGTCTTTTCATGCTGGACCCTGCCAATACCAGATCATGACCGTCTGCAGCAAAACAGCGGGCCAGCTCAAAACCGATCCCTCCGCTTGCTCCGGTGATCAATGCTGTTTTTCTATTTTGACAGTCCATATTCTTTCTCCATTCATATCCTGTTTTACACAATTACAGATCAGTCCAGAGACTTCCTGTTGCCTGATTCGTCTCTTTTTTGTATAACTATAATCATAACAGTTGAATACGGAGTAATAAATCAAATGAATGAAAAGAAAAGCAGTCAGAACAGTAACAAGCAGGACAGTACAAGCCTGAACAACGACAGTCAGAATACAGACAGCCGCGACACAGAAAGCCAGCATCCGGACAATCCTGATCACAACACCAGTGACGGTAAACACAGCAAAAAGAAAGCCACTGAAGGCATCTGGTTTCCGCTTACAGCCTGTGTAGGGGCAGCTATCGGATATATGTTCGGCCAGATCTGGATTGGTCTGTTTATCGGTCTTGCCATTGGCGGCGGTTTTGATATCCTATACTATAAAAGCAAGAAACACCGTTCCGACCGCATTGCAGCGGAAGAGGAAAAGAAAGAAATGGAAGCCGCTGCCAAAGAAAAGCGGGAACGTGAACAATCCGAACGCGACAAAGCAGCTAATAAAAGAAAGAAGAAAAAATAATACCGGTTTCATCTGCAGATCTTCCCGGGACATATTCTGTCTTCAGATGCCTGCAGAACCGGCTTTGAAACGGAGATTTATTTGTGAATTTACTGTTTTCACTTAACAGAAACTATATACCGACCTTCCTGAACTGCCTGAAATCAATTGAAGAGCGTGGCGGGGCCCGTCATTATTCCATTCATATTCTGCACTCGGATCTGAACCGTGAGGATCAGGAACGAATACGCCGCAGTGCCGGATGTTCAGATTTTCAGTTCTACAATATCGATCCTGCTATTTTCGAAGGTTTCCCGGAATTCAAGCGTTATCCCAAAGAAATATATTACCGGATTATCGCTTCTCTGGTGCTGCCGGATTATATCCAGCGTATTTTGTACCTGGATGCGGACATTATCGTGATAAACCCCCTGACTGAATTATATGAACAGGATTTCGAAGACAAATGGTTTGTCGCCTGTACACATTCAGATCAGTTTCTTCAGCTGGTTAACCAGCTGAGACTGGGCGTGGTGCGCAGTGTCCCGTATATTAACACCGGTGTAATCCTCTATAACCTGAAACGGCTTCGTGGAAAAATTGATCTGGATGAAATCAGGGATTATACACAGTCCCGGAAACTGACATTTATTCTTCCGGATCAGGATATTTTCTTCGGACTTTACGGAGAGCACATCAAGCTGGTGGACACCATGATTTACAATCTCAGCGACCGGATCCTGTTTTTCCATAATTCAGATCCTGCCAATATCCCCGTGGATCTGGAATGGGTCCGGAAAAACAGCGTCATCATCCATTACTGCGGACGCAACAAACCCTGGAAAAGCAATTACCACGGCCTTCTCGGAATCTTCTATTATGAGCTTAACCCACGGCTGGCAGAACCGGTTCCAGCTACCGCCGTTGTGGATAACAATTTAAACAGCCCGGAATAACCGGGCTGTTTTTTATATTTCGCTTATTCGAAAGGGTATTTCATTCCCCACTGATCACGAATGGATGTAAGCACGGACATAACATCCCTGACCAGTGTCAGATTCTGCCCGCCATCTCCTTTACGGACATAATCCTCCATGTCCCGGACCTCGTACTGAAGTGCATCCGCAGTATTACCGGCTTCAACGGTTTCCCGATGTCCATCCGCAGTATAGACAATTGCTGCTTTGTCTGCCCTCGGGTAATTTTCAATCTCGATATAACCTTTTTCTCCGGCGATGACACCGCGTTTCGGCTGCTTCGCCCGCATTGTCAATGCAATCACCGCCATTTCCCCATCCGGATTTTTCAGGATGATACCCGAAGTTTCATCGACCCCGGTTTCAAAATAATTTGCCGTTGTCAGAACCACATCCGGCCTGCTGTTCATAAACCAGCGTGCGAAAGACACCGCATACACCCCGATATCGAGAAGCGCGCCGCCTGCCAGCTCTTTAGAGAAAAATCGGTTATTGACATCATATTCCTTGCAGCTTCCGAAATTGACCTGAATCATTTTGACTTTGCCAATGGTACCTTCATCGATCATATCCCGGAGTTTCCGGTACAGCGGATTATGCAATAATGTTGTGCCGTCACTGAGAATCAGTCCTTTTTCCGCCGCCAGTGCCGCACAGGCTTCAAGCTGCCGGGAATTGACCGTAATTGCCTTTTCACAAAATACATGCTTACCCGCTTCCAGTGACATTCTGATGTAGCGGTCATGCAGATTATGCGGTGTGGCAATATAGACGATGTCTATTTCCGGATCCGCCAGCATTGCTTCGGGGCTCTGATACGCCTGTTTCACCCCGGATTCCATGGCAAACCGTTTCGCACTTTCCGGCCTGGAAGCACTGACTCCATAGACTTCACCATTTACTTCATGAAGAGCCGCTGCCATTTCCCGGGCAATAGTGCCGGCACCAAGAAGACCCCAGTTCAATTTTTTATCCTGTTTGTTTGTCGTATTATTCATATTTTTATTATAAACAAAAACTTATTTCAATAATAAAAAAAACGCCTGCCATTGGACAAGCGTTTGAAAAGACAATAAATATTATCTCTTTGAGAACTGCGGAGCTCTACGGGCTTTTTTGAGACCGTATTTCTTACGTTCAGTCATACGTGAATCACGTGTCAGGTAACCGGCTCTCTTGAGCTGGGTACGGAGGTTCGGATCTGCTTCGATCAGAGCACGTGCAATACCCAGACGGATAGCGCCGGACTGTCCTGTGAATCCGCCGCCGTGAACATTAACGATCACATCGAACTGATTTTCAGTACCTGTCAGCGTCAGCGGCTGCTTGGCAACCATTTTCAGGGTGTCCAGTCCGCCAAAGAAATTATCAAGTGTACGGCCGTTAACTGTGAACTGGCCGTCTCCCGGAAGGAGTCTGACACGGGCTACTGAAGTTTTTCTTCTGCCTGTTCCAAAATACTGTACTTTCGCCATTATTTAACCCTTCCTGTCTTGATTTCAAGTTTTTCCGGCTGCTGTGCTTCATGCGGATGATCCGGGCCAGCATAAACCTTGAGCTTGCTCAGAACCTGATCTGCCAGCTTGTTTTTCGGAAGCATACCCTTAACGGCATGTTCGATTACGAGTTCCGGCTTATCCTGGAGCATGTTCTTGTAAGATGTTTCCTTACGTCCGCCCATATAACCTGAGTGTGTGACATACATTTTCTGATCAAGCTTCTTGCCTGTCAGTTTTACTTTTTCTGCATTGACGACAATAACATAATCGCCGCAGTCTACGTGCGGTGTGAAAAATGTCTTGTCTTTACCTCTTAAAATTGTTGCAATCTGCGTAGCAAGACGGCCTAAGATCTGATCTTCAGCATCGATCACATACCATTTGCGTTCGATGTCCTGCGCTTTTGCAGAAACTGTTGCGTTGGAATTCATCCCATACTCCTTTATTTTCATTGGATTCCGAACAAGTGGGAGGTGTTCGGACGGGGCCTGTCCTTCCGGACGTCCTTAAAAGTATATAACAGCAGAATAGCCATGTCAAAGGCTTTCTGCATCTGATTCAGAATTTTGCCTGCTGTCCGGGTACAGCACTTCAGTAAGACACAGTCCCTGTGCAGGAGCCGTGATTCCGGCATCCCGGCGGTCAAGGCTGTCCAGACTCTTCCTGACCTGATCCAGTTCAATCAGTCCCAGTCCCGTCTGGACAATCGTACCGGTCATAATCCGCACCATATTGTAGAGAAAACCGTTTCCGCAGTAGCGGAAAATCATCAGCGGTCCCTGCCGGGTTATTTCAATACTGTCTACACGACGCACAGTGTTCTTCACACTACTGCCGCTTGCCATATAAGCGCGGAAATCGTGAGTGCCGGTCAGAATATCTGCTGCTTCCCGCATCTTCTCAAAGTCCGGATTATATCTCAGATGCCAGGCATATTCACTGTAAAACGGAGAAGCGTGTTCTCCGATATAAACCGTATAGGTGTAAATTTTGCCTGAAGCTGAATAACGCGGATGAAAATCCTCCGGGGCATCGCAGCTTGAAATCACCCGGATATCATCCGGAAGCTTCGTATTGATCGCAAAAGCCAGCCTGTCCCCGGGAATACTGCTTATTCCGCTCAAAACGGCGCTCTGCGCCTGTGCATGGACACCGGCGTCTGTTCGTCCGGCTCCTGCTGTTTTCGCTTCTCTGATGCCGATTGCGGCCGCTGCTTTCAACAGTTCGGATTCGATGGTGTCCGCATTTGGCTGGACCTGCCAGCCTCCGTAAGCAGTGCCCTTATAGGCAACCAGGATCCGGTATCGCCTGACAGTTGCAATGCTCATTATGCATGGAGCCAGGACGGAAGCACATCCAGCGGAAAATAGCGGCTTCCCCAGAGAACAGCAATCATGATAAACATTGCCGTATAGGTAATCACATCTCTGCGTTCATAAGCCAGCTGTTTCAGACGTGTACGACCCTGCCCTCCGCGGTAGCAGCGGGCCTCCATGGCAATGGCCAGCTCGTCTGCGCGTCTGAATGCGGAAACAAACAGAGGCACCAGAATCGGCACCAGAGCTTTTGCACGCTGCACCAGTCCGCCTGTATCCAGCTGAGCCCCTCTGGCTTTCTGCGCCTTCATGATTTTCTGTGTTTCGTCGAGCAGTGTCGGAATAAACCGGAGCGCGATACTCATCATCATCGCCAGCTCATGCGCATAATGGCGAATGCCGGGCAGCACGTTCATGCAGGCTTCCATCCCGTCTGTCAGGTCAATGGGAGAGGTTGTCAGTGTCATCAGACTGGTACCCACTACCAGAAAGATAAGCCTTACAGCCATCATGACTGCAGTGCTGACACCCTGTCTGGTTATCTGCAAAAATCCCCATGACCAGATTACATCACCCTGTGTCATGAACATATTCAGGACAACGGTGAGCAGGATGATAAAGAGGATTCCCTTGAGTCCTTTAAACACATAGCGAATCGGAATTTTGGAAGTGACCAGCATGACAACGAGCAGAATACCTGCTGCCAGATAACCCCAGAAATTGTTGATGACAAACAGCATGACTATATAAGCCGCTGTAAAAACAATTTTGGTTCTCGGATCAAGCCGGTGTATAAAGGAGTCGGTCGGATAATACTGGCCGATGGTTATATTCTCAAACATCGGCAGACTCCTTCTTTGCATCATCTTTTACAGAGTCCGGCAGCTGCTTTTTAACTGCAGATCTGTTTCCAGCGATCTTACCGGGGTTGATTCCATGTTTCTGCAGGACACGTGAAATTTCTTCGACTGCTGCATCAACCGTGAAAATACTGTCGTCCAGATCGGGCCAGGTCTTTTTCAGCTGCTGCATCAGATACGTAACTTCCGGTGCTGCCAGTCCGATTTCTTCGATATGTCTGGTATTCTTAAATACGTTGGCAGGTGTGTCGAAATATTCGACATTTCCGTCATTCATTACGATAATCTTATCGACCAGTTTACCGACATCTTCCATGCTGTGGGAAACGAGAATGACTGTAATTCCCTTCGTTTCATGAAGCATTTTGATCTGTCCGAGAATCTCATCACGTCCGGCCGGATCAAGCCCTGCAGTCGGCTCATCAAGGATCAGCACCGATGGTTCCATAGCCAGTACTCCGGCAATGGCAACACGGCGCATCTGGCCGCCAGACAGTTCGAACGGACTTTTTTCCCGGATCTCTTCAAAATCAAGACCTACTGTTTCGATAGCCGATCTTACCCTCTGGGCTATTTCATGGTCACTCAGGCCCAGATTCTTCGGCCCGAAAGCAACGTCCTTTTCGACTGTTTCCTCAAACAGTTGATGTTCCGGGTACTGGAATACCAGTCCGATCCGAAGCCGCAGCTTATAGAGTTCATCTTTTTTTTCGTTAAAGATATCTCTGCCATCAACAAACACCGTACCCGATGTAGGTTCCAGCAGACCGTTTAAATGCTGTATCAGCGTTGATTTTCCGGATCCGGTATGTCCGATCAGTCCGATAAAGCTGCCGTCTTCTATTTCCAGATTAATATCCTTCAGGGCCTGGTATTCAAACGGGGTCCCCTTGGCATAATCGTGTCCGAGATGCTCTATTTTAATCGGCATATGGCCTCCGCTGTTTCGGTGACATCAAGCAGATCGTCCGGCAGGTCAAAACCTTTTTCTCTGAGACCGTGAGCCACGGCAGTCATCTGCGGAACGTCCAGACCGATTCGTTTCAGTTCGTCCACGTGAGCAAATACCTCACGCGGCGTCCCTTCCATAACGATCTTTCCTTTATCCAGCACGATAATCCGGTCTGCACCTGTCAGTTCATCCATGTAATGCGTAATATGGAGGACGGTCATGCTTTTTTCACGGTTCAGTTTCTTGATGGTGTTCATGACTTCCGTGCGACCGCTGGGATCGAGCATGGCTGTCGGCTCGTCAAAGATAATGCATTCCGGTTCCATAGCCAGAATGCCGGCAATGGCAACTCTCTGTTTCTGTCCGCCTGAAAGGTTGTGTGGTTCTTTCTTTTTGAACGCACTCATTCCGACAGTAGCAAGTGATTCATCGACCCGTTTTCTGATTTCTCCGGGAATAACGCCCAGATTTTCCGGTCCAAAGGCGACATCTTCTTCCACGACCGTTGCAACCAGCTGATTGTCAGGATTCTGGAATACCATTCCTGCAGTCTGTCTGATATCCCATGTCGCTTTTTCGTCTTTGGTATTCAGCCCTTTAACAAGTACATCGCCGCGGGTAGGAAGGATGATCGCGTTGAGCAGCTTCGACATGGTCGATTTGCCGCTTCCGTTGTGTCCGATAACGCCTACGAACTCTCCCTTGTTTACATCCAGTGAAAGTCCGTTGAGCGCCAGATTTCCTTCAACGCCCTCTTCTCCCGAAGGATACTCAAAGCTGACGTCTTTTAATGAAAGTATTGGCTGTTCTGTTTTCATAATATTTCTGTCCTGAGACAGTCCATAAACCTGAAAAAAGGACCAGGCTTCTCAGCCGGATCCTTTTTGTCTTATACCAGTTCGATTACTGCCATTTCAGCAGCGTCGCCGCGTCTCGGTCCCACTTTGTAGATACGTGTGTAACCGCCGTTGCGTTCTTCGTATTTCGGTCCGATTTCATCAAACAGGGTTGCCACAACATCCGGTTTTGTAATGAAAGCGGCAGCCTGGCGTCTCGCATGAAGATCGCCGCGCTTGCCGAGTGTAATCATCTTTTCAGTGGTACGTCTCAGCTCTTTCGCTCTGGTGACCGTTGTTTCCATACGGCCGTTTTCCAGAAGCGCGGTGGTCATGTTTCTGAGCATAGCCATACGCTGGTCGGTCGGACGACCGAGTTTTCTATGTCCTGAAGCCATTCTTTACTCCTTATTTGTATCGTCGTCCTGAGCCAGTGACAGACCGATTTCCGCAAGCTTGCTTTTGATTTCGTTAAGCGACTTGCGTCCGAGATTACGGACTTTAATCATGTCCTCTTCAGTCTTCTGAGTCAGTTTTTCGACTGTATCGATATTTGCTCTTCTTAAGCAATTGCTGGAACGAACTGACAGTTCAAGTTCCTCAATTGACATTTCACGAATGCGTTCTTTTTCCTTGCCTTCTTTTTCAACCATGGTATCCACAGTTTTTGCGGAATCCGTGAGATCAATGAAAAGTGCAAGGTGATCGTTCATGACCTTTGCAGCCAGAGAGAGAGCTTCCTCAGGCTGGGTTGTTCCATCTGTCCAAACTTCGATTGTAAGTTTGTCAAAATCGGTGATCTTACCAACACGGGTATCTTCTACCAGGAAATTAACCTTTCTGATCGGCGAAAAAATCGAGTCGATCGGCAGAGTTCCCACCGGCATGTTCGGATATTTGTTTTTATCAGCCTGGACATAGCCGCGTCCCTTTTCAAGACGCATTTCCATGTTCAGTCTAGCTCCTGCTGCAAGTGTTGCGATGTGCAGATCCGGATTCAGTACTTCGATGTCCATATCGGTAATAATATCACCGGCAGTTACTTCACCTTCTCCTTCCGCTTCGATGCGGATGGTTTTTGGTTCGTCTGAATCCATCTTGGCAGCGAGGTTCTTTAAATTCAAAAGAATTTCGATAACATCTTCGCGAACTCCGGGAATAGTGGAGAATTCGTGTTGAACACCTTCTATGTTAACGGATGTAATTGCCACCCCCGGCAGGGAAGACAACATAATCCTTCTTAGAGAATTGCCTAATGTAGTGCCGTAGCCTCTTTCGAGTGGTTCTACAACAAATTTGCCATATTTATCGTCATCCGATCGTTCTACAATATCGATGACCGGTTTTTCAAATTCTATCATTGTACCCTCCAATTTATTTGTGTGTATTCCCATACGAGGGCGATCTTAACTCCGAATAAATACTTATTTGGAGTATAATTCGACGATAAGATGTTCAGCGATCTCAATATCGATGTCATCACGTGTCGGCAGGTTGACTACTGTGCCTTTGAGGTTTTCCATATCTGCGGAAAGCCACTGGGCAATTGCTCTGCTCTGCGTTGATTCGACAACTTCCTTGAACTTCGGTGACTTCCTGCTCGTTTCGCAAACTTCGATCACATCACCCGGCTTGATTCTGTAAGACGGAATATCCACCTTTTTGCCGTTTACTGTGAAATGTCCGTGATTGACGAGCTGACGTGCTTCTTTCCTGGATACAGCAAATCCAAGTCTGTAAACAACGTTGTCAAGACGTTCTTCCAGTACCATCAGCAGGTTTTCCCCTGTGATGCCCGGACGCTTTTCAGCGAGTTCAAAATAATGTCTGAACGGTTTTTCAAGAACACCGTAGAGACGTTTGACCTTCTGTTTTTCACGAAGCTGCAGTCCATATTCGGAGAGCTTTGCTCTGCGCTTGTTCTGCGGGCCTGGCGGAGTCGGGCGCTTTTCGAATGCGCACTTGTCCTTTGAATAGCAGCGATCTCCCTTTAAGTAAAGCTTGCAGCCTTCGCGTCTGCACTGGCGGCAGCTTGCTTCTGTATTTCTTGCCATGTATTCGTTACCCTCTCAATTACACTCTTCTGCGCTTAGGCGGACGACATCCGTTATGCGGGATCGGTGTGACGTCGCGGATAACCGTAACGTCCAGACCTGCAGCCTGAAGCGCTCTGATCGCAGCTTCACGTCCGGAACCTGGTCCCTTGACGTTAACTTCAACCGTTTTGAGACCGTGTTCCATTGCCAGCTTCGCTGCATGTTCAGCAGTCATCTGAGCGGCATAAGGTGTGCTTTTTCTTGAGCCTCTGAAGCCCATTTCTCCAGCACTTGCCCAGCTCAGCGCGTTGCCCTGCATATCTGTAATGGTAACAATCGTATTATTGAAAGAAGATTGAATATGAGCCTGGCCGCGTTCGATATTCTTTTTGACTTTTCTTTTATTCTTGCGGATAACTTTTTTAGCCATCTATCAACCTCCTATTTGCTCTTTCTTCCGACGGTCTTCTTCGGACCCTTGCGTGTACGTGCGTTTGTCTTGGTCTTCTGACCGCGAACAGGCAGGCCTCTTCTATGACGGACACCGCGATAGGAGCCGATTTCGATGAGTCGCTTAATGTTCAGGTTGACTTCGCGGCGAAGATCGCCTTCAACAGTAACCTTTTCGTCGATCAGAGCTCTGAGGTTATTGACTTCAGTTTCTGTCAGATCTTTGACACGCGTATCGGGATTGATATTGAGTTCCTTAAGCAGCATCTGTGCTGTCGGGCGTCCAATACCATAAATGTAAGTCAGGCCGACTTCTACTCGCTTATCGCGGGGAAGGTCGACACCGGCAATTCTTGCCATAAATAAATTTCCTCCGTAAAAAGATCATGTAAATATGATCTGGAACGAAACAGTTAGATTTTTCCGTTCCATGTCCGGCAGATCTCTGAATAATCAGATAACGGATCTGCACCTCTCTATGTCATGAACACGGGTTTTTAGCCGCGGCCGTGTTCTTATTTTCTGCATAGAAAACTGCGGGAATACCCGCAGTTTGTTAACCCTGTCTCTGTTTGTGTTTCGGATTTTCGCAGATGACCATTACACGGCCATTGCGCTTAATTACTTTGCATTTTTCACAAATCGGTTTAACTGACGGTCTTACCTTCATTTCAGTCCTCCTTCGATCAATCAGCGGCCCTTGCCACGCCAGACAATTCTGCCCTGGTTAAGGTCGTACGGGGAGAGTTCCATCATGACACGGTCGCCCGGCAGAATACGAATATAATTCATCCGCAGTTTGCCTGAAATATGCGCCATGACTTGATGCCCATTCTCTAATTCTACTAAAAATTTCGTGTTTGGTAAAGCCTCAATTACCTTACCTTCCACTTCAATTACATCTTTTTTAGCCAAGTTTAGTCTCCTTTGGAATGTCAGCGGCGCAGTCAAGCTGCGTTTTGTTCTCCACAGTTCCGTTGTAAGGCTCCAGAACACGCCGTATTTCGGCGTTTGTAACCTTGTCCCCGGAACGGAGTCTGCTTTCAATTCCGGCTGCAGTTTTATTAGTCTTTGCGAGATGCATGATTTTTTTCTTTTTGGGGTTCGTGGTTTTTCTGAGCCTGCCGTCACAGACAAGCACATGTCTGTCATCAGCTATATCCATTACTACCAGAAATAATCCTTTATCCCTGCCTGCAGTCGAACGGACAATCTGACCGGGGACCAGCGGATTCATCGCCTGTCCCTCAATGTCAGAATTTCCGGTTCTCCCTCGCCCATTACGCAAATTGTATTTTCGTAATGAGCAGAAAGCGAACCGTCCTTCGTAACGACTGTCCAGTCGTTGGGAAGAACTTCCACATCGTATCCGCCGGCGTTGATCATCGGTTCAACAGCCAGGCACATTCCATGGACGAGCCGCGGTCCGTGTCCCGCTCTGCCGTAATTCGGAATCGGTGGATCTTCATGCATGTTTCGTCCGATTCCGTGACCGACATAATCTCTGACGACAGAAAAGCCAAAGCTTTCCGCATACTGCTGTACGCTGTGGGATATGTCTGACAGTCTGTTTCCGACTCTGGCTTTATCGATTCCTTCGAAGAATGACTGTCTGGTCACATCGATCAGCTTCTGTGCTTCTTCAGAAATCTTACCCACAGCATGCGTTCTGGCAGCATCACCGACGAATCCGTCCAGTGTGGCTCCCAGATCTATGGAGATAATATCTCCTTCTTCCAGACGCGTTTCATCAGGAATACCGTGAACGACCTGTCCGTTAATGGAAGTACATGCCGATGCGGGAAAACCCTGGTAGTTCAGGAATGTCGGATAAGCACCCGCTTTGCGAATAAACTCTTCCGCCATCCTGTCTATTTCCAGTGTAGTCAGTCCCGGTTTTACGCGTTCAGCGAGCATTTCATGACAGTCAGCCACGACCAGCCCTGCAGCCCGCATTTTTTCTATTTCTTTGTCAGACTTGATAATAATCATAATAATGCCTTATTTGTCTAAAGCAGTAAATATTCTTTTTTCAACTTCTTCAGGGGATCCTACAGCATCAACTGTATCAAGAATACCCTTTTCTCTGTAATAAGCTATCAGAGGAGCAGTTTCTTTTTCATAAACCTGGAGACGGGTCTTCACAGTTTCTTCATTGTCATCGTTACGCTGAATCAGCTCGGTGCCGTCATTGTCACAATGATTTTCCGTTTCAGGCGGGTTTGAATAAACGTTATAGACTGTTCCACAGCTCGGACAGCTTCTGCGTCCGCTTACGCGGTGAATAATGAGATCGAACGGTACTTCAAGGTCAATGGCAGCATTGAGCTGAATTCCGTTCTTTTCACAGTAACTCCAGAAAGCTTCGGCCTGAGGAATGGTCCTCGGGAAGCCGTCAAGAAGGAATCCCCGTTCACAGTCCGGTCTTTCAATTCTGTCTTCGACAAATTCGATGACCAGTGAATCCGGTACCAGTTCGCCGCGGTCCATGTAAGCTTTTGCTTTCAGTCCCAGCGGAGTTCCCTGTCCGACATTTTCGCGGAAAAGATCGCCTGTTGAAATATGCGGAATGCCATAATGTCCGGCAATTCCTTTCGCCTGTGTTCCTTTTCCGGCACCGGGGGGTCCCAGTAATACTATTCTCATTTTAGATTCTCCAGAAGTTATTGAATTGATACTATTTCAGGAATCCTGAATGCTGACGCATGGTCATTTCAGATTCCAGCTGCTTAACTGTATCCAGTGCAACACCAACGATGATCAGAAGTGATGTACCACCAAACTGAAGACTGATGCCACCTAGGAAATTACCGACAACGATCGGAATAACTGCGATGACAGCCAGGAAGATACCGCCGAACAGTGTCAGACGGTTCATAATTTTCGTCAGATAATCACTGGTTGGTTTGCCTGGTCTGATACCCGGAATATAACCACCCTGCTTTTTCAGGTTATCCGCTATATCATACGGGCTGAATGTAACAGCCGTGTAGAAATACGTGAATGCCAGAATAAGCACAATGTATAAAATTGTTGTCAGCCATGAGCCCCAGGCAAAATACTTGGCCACCCACATTGCAAATCCGGAATTCGGGAAGAAATTCGCGATTGTAGCCGGGAACAGTGTGATGGATGTTGCAAAGATAATCGGGATAACGCCAGCCATATTAATACGGAGCGGAATGAATGTACTCTGTCCGCCATACTGCTTGCGTCCGACTATACGTTTAGCATATTGTACCGGGATTTTACGCTGACCTTCAGTAATGGCCACAACGCCGATAACAGCCGCAACAATCCCGATAATAACCAGGAGCAGCTGGATGATGTTGATGGTGCCGATCTGAAGATATTCATACCAGGTGCTGATTGCAGACGGGATTCTTGAAACGATACTGATAAAGATAATCAGTGAGATACCGTTTCCGATTCCGTTTTCCGTAATCAGATTGCCGATATACATCAGAAGAGTTGTACCGGCTGTAATGATGAGAACGACCGTAAATACTGTCAGTCCGTTCTTTACTGTAAGAATATCGCCCCATGAAAGCGTGAGGCCAAGTGCCTGAATAACTGCCAGTGCAATAGTCAGGTAGGTCGTATACTGCTGGATCTTTTTCCGGCCTTCTTCCCCTTCATGAGAAAGATTTTCCAGTGCGGGGATCGCAAAGGTCAGAAGATTCATAATAATCGAAGCATTGATATACGGGGTAATACCCATAGCGAATATTGTGAAGTTCGAAAAGTTCCCACCTGAGAGGATATCAAATAATCCAAATATCCCGCCTTCGCCTACAAGCTTTTGTAACTGTGTTGTATCTACAAACGGGACCGGTATATAGGTCCCGAGTCTGTAGATTAGAAGAAGGACGAGCATATAGATGATTTTACGCCTCAGCTCAGGGATATCCCATGCTTCTCTTAGCGTTTTAAACATCTAGATTACCTCAGTCTTTCCTCCCTTGGAAAGGATCTTTTCCTCGGCAGACTTGCTGATTTTATTGGCTTTGACTGTGAGGGATTTTGTCAGATCGCCGTTGCCCAGAATCTTGATTCCGGCCTTGGGCTGGCTGACGATTTTCTTTTCGAGGAGCAGTTCCGGTGTTACTTCGGTACCATCTTCGAAAACGTTGAGTGCTTCAACGTTGACAATTGCATATTCTTTCTTGAACGGCTGGTTTGAGAATCCGCGCTTCGGAATACGACGCGCCAGTGGCATCTGACCACCTTCGAATCCAGGACGGACACCGCCGCCTGAACGGGACTTCTGACCGTTGGAACCTCTGCCGGCGGTTTTACCCTGGCCGGTAGCTGTACCACGGCCCTTGCGCTTCGGTGCGCGCTTAGAACCATCCGCAGGTCTTAACGTATGAAGTTTCATTACGCCTCCTGTTCCTTAACATCGAGCATGAAGTCAATCTTCTTAACCATGCCGCGGATCGTCGGTGAATCGTAATGTTCGACAGTCTGTCCGACCTTGTTCAGGCCCAGTGACTTGACGATTTTACGCTGATGTTCATTCCGGCCGATCGTGCTTCTTTTTAAAGTGATTTCAAGTTTTTTCGCCATGACGGTCTCCTAACCTAAAATCTCAGCAGGTGTCTTGCCGCGTTTTCTGGCAACTTCTTCTACTGTCGTCAGATTCTTAAGGCCAGACATGGTAGCGTTGACGATATTGCGGGCATTGTTGGATCCGAGTGATTTTGTACGGATATCCTTGATGCCGGCCAGTTCGCAGATTGCACGAACAGGACCGCCGGCGATAACGCCAGTACCTTTTCCGGCAGGCTTGAGCAGAACATGTCCTGCGCCGTCTACGCCGTTAATCTGGTGCGGGATCGTTGTTCCTGATAACGGAACAGTGATCATATTTTTCTTGGCAGATTCGATACCCTTGCGGATAGCATCCGGAATTTCCATCGCCTTACCCTTGCCGACACCAACATGGCCTTCGCCGTCTCCGACAATGACCAGGCAGCTGAAACGGAAATTACGTCCGCCCTTTACTACCTTGGTGACACGGTTAATCGCGACTACTTTTTCCTGAAGATCCAGAGTATTCGGATCGAAATCTTTCTTTGTCATCAATAGTACTCCCTGCTTAGAACTTCAGTCCGCCTTCGCGGGCTCCGTCGGCAAGTTCCTTGACACGGCCTGTATAGACATAACCGCCTCTGTCAAAGACTACTTCAGTGATGCCTGCTTCGGCAGCTTTTTTCGCAACAGCCTGTCCTACTGCCTTGGCAGCGTCTTTGTTGGATCCGGCTTCGACTGCAGCCTTGATTTCGGGTTCGAGTGTTGAGGCAGCAACCAGTGTTGTCCCATTGTCGTCGTCGATGATCTGAGCATACATGTTCTTATTGCTTCTGAATACGCAGAGACGCGGGCACGCGGTGGTGCCGGAGATCTTTCTGCGCACACGGCTGTGTCTTCTCAGACGCAGCTTGTTTTTGTTCGGTTTTTTAATCATTTCGATTACCTTTCTTACCTGTCAGGCATAACCTTCAAGCATTAACCGGTCTTACCGACCTTACGTCTGATGTGTTCATCCGTATACTTGATGCCATGTCCCTTGTAAGGTTCCGGCGGACGCTTAGAGCGGATGTTGGCAGCATGTGCGCCGACAGCTTCCTTGCTGATGCCCTTAACAATAACCTTAACCGGACCATCTGTAGCTGTTTCAATACCTTCCGGGTCTTCCATTTCGACCGGATGGGAATATCCCAGGTTCATGACCAGTTTGTTGCCCTTCTTTTCTGCTCTGTAACCGACACCGGAGATTTCCAGTGACTTTTCAAAGCCGTGTGTAACACCAGTTACCATATTGGCAATCAGTGCACGAGTCAGTCCATGAAGGGATTTGTTTGCTTTTGTATCGTTCGGACGACTTACGTGAACTTCTGTTTCAGTGATTTCGATATCCATATTCGGATGGAATTCACGAACCAGTGTTCCCTTCGGTCCTTTGACCGTCAGTGTATGTCCGTCTTTTTTGATTTCAACGCCGGCCGGAATTGTAACCGGTGCTTTACCTATTCTTGACATCTTCCTGCCTCCTTACCAGACGTAGCAGAGAACTTCTCCGCCAAGCCCTGCTTTACGGGCTTCCTTATCGGTAAGCAGTCCTTTGGATGTAGAAATAATGGCAGTTCCAAGACCGTTCAGAACCTTCGGAACTTCACTGCTGCCCGCGTAGACGCGAAGGCCCGGTTTGCTGATGCGCTTGATACCGGCAATAACCTTCTCTTTTTCGGGTGTATATTTAAGCGTAACCTTGATCACGCCCTGCTTGTCGTCTTCCTTGCATTCTACCTTGCTGATATAGCCTTCGCTGAGAAGAATATCTGCAATCGACTTTTTGATGTTTGAAGCCGGAAACTCGACGGTTTTCTTGTTTGCCGCACTCGCGTTGCGGATGCGTGTAAGCATATCCGCGATCGGATCAGACATTGTCATATTCTAGTACCTCCTGTGTCCGCTTTTACCAGCTGGCTTTGCGTACGCCCGGGATTTCTCCCTTATAAGCCATTTCCCTAAAACAGATCCTGCAGATACCGTATTTTCTGAGGTAACCGTGCGGGCGGCCGCAGATTCTGCAACGGTTGTATTCACGTGTTGCGTATTTCTGCTTTTTGGCCTGTTTTTCTTTCATTGCTTTTTTAGCCATGTAAACCCCTATCTGCTGTATGGTAAGCCGAGAAGTCTCAGCAGTTCGTGAGCTTCTTCGTCTGTTTTTGCCGTTGTGATGAACATGATATCCATGCCCCGGATCTGATCGATCTTATCATAGTCAATTTCCGGGAAGATCAGCTGTTCTTTAACGCCGAAGGCATAATTTCCACG
>JBMNSG010000034.1:0-19204 GCA_050945075.1 Eubacteriaceae bacterium
CTGCAATCAAAAAACGGAACGGATTCGAAAAACAGTAATAAAATTACCCGCGGTTCATAATCGACAGGAAATCAGAAGAAGCTTGCAGTGTGACAGGGGCAGATATGCCTTGTCATTGCTGGAAGCTTCTTTTTTGTGCTCAGATAAGATAAAAATCGCATCTAAGAGGAGAAAACAGGTTTTACAGGTAAGTTATCGCGTAATAACGAAAAAACCGCTCTGAGCGCCATTTCAGGGGGTGTATATTTGAGGCCGGCTATGTTTCAGGAAATACGCCGGATTGCCCGGTTTCATGAACCTTCAATTTTTGATTTGTACAGTTTTCCGGGGAAACAGGGATTCTTAATTGAATAAAGGGCCCGGATGCGTTATGCTTAAGCAAAGCTTTTAAAAAACACGAATTTTGTATTAGGAACTGCCTTAAAAATCGCGGTACTGCAATTAAGAAATATTTAAGAATAAGGCAACGTTAAGAAAATGACGCCTGAATTAAGAATGTATAAATATACAGGCTGAACAGAGATACGACAAGGGAACATCAGGCGTAAGACGAAATATTAAGTTAACGTTAAGGTTATTTCCCGGGTTATAACGAGGGGCAATATTCCGGATCCGGCAGCATTTCCTGAAGATGTTGGGAAAGATTGCGAATTGAGACAGCGGTGTAAATAGTACTGGAAATCGAATCATTTTGCAGATATCCGGGAACCATCTGTTAGTCTGCGTTCTTTCGGACTGGATCTGGTCTTTATAGTCCGTATGTTTTTAAAGACAAATACGGTAAATGCCTGTTAAACTATCCGGCCCTCTGATACAATTCTGACTATGGGTGAACAACCCGCAGAACTGTCAATCCATTTACGGTAAATACAAAGATCCGGGGTCAGCAAAATCTCCGGCTGCAGCAGTTTATGCTGCCTTTGTAATGAATTCATGGCTTTAAGTCAAAAGGACATATGAAAGAATCATTAATCGATAAATACCATTCACTGGCCGCGGGACACCAGCCCAGAGCTGCTCTGTTTCACGATCTTTCCGGTTTCGGTAAATGCTCACTGACTGTTGCCCTGCCTGTTCTCTCGGCTGCCGGAATCGAAGGTTCCTGTATTCCAACGGCGGTGCTTTCTACGCATACCGGCGGATTTGAAGGATATACGTTTCGTGATTTAACGGAAGATCTGCCGGCATTTCTGAAGCACTGGCAGAGTCTGGATCTCAAGTTTGATGCAGTCTATTCAGGGTACCTTGGTTCTCCGAAACAGGCAGAAATTCTGGAAGACTTTATTGAAACCCAGGATCCGGAAACGACTGTTTTTATCGATCCGGTTATGGCGGATAACGGTGAGCTCTACCCGGGATTTGGCGTGGAAATGGTTGCTGCCATGAAAAAACTGGCAGGAAAAGCAGACTATCTGCTTCCCAATATCACGGAAGCTTCACTTCTGCTGGGTATACCGTATCAGGAAGCTCCTTATACAAAAGAATATATAGAAGATGTAGTCAGAAAACTTTCCGATCTGGGACCGCAGTTTATTATTCTGACAGGTGTGGGTCTGAAGCCGAATGAAATCGGCGCAGCAGTTTATGATGCAGCAACCGGCAAAACAGAATTCATCGAAACCACAAGGCTTCCCGGAAGCTTTCATGGTACCGGAGATGTTTTCTCAAGCTTTGTTCTGGCTGCATTAATGAACGGCCAGTCACTGCCACAGGCTGTCCGGATTTCGGTGGATCTGACTGCCGATGCCATTGCCAGGACCATCGCCAGAAAACGACCGTCCAGAGAAGGCGTTGAATTCGAGGGGGCATTGCCGCTGCTGATTTCACGTCTCGGACTGTTGAACTGATCTGAATAGAAACAGGCCCGCTTCGCGGGCTTTTTTTGACGGCAGAAGAAAATCAAGACAGCAGCATAATCAATCATTCGAGAAATAAGGGTTGGGTGAACGCTATGACCAGTTTTTTAGTCAGGCATTTTGTCAAAGATTATAAAGATGTAAATGAACCGAAGGTAAGGCAGCATTACGGAAGCTTTGCCGGCACCATCGGCATTATCTGCAATATTTTTCTGTTCCTGATCAAGCTGTCTGCAGGGCTGCTGACTTCCTCCATCGCTATTATATCGGATGCCTTCAACAACCTGTCCGATGCCGGATCTTCGATTATCACATTGTTCGGGTTTCATATGGCCGCTCAGCCTGCGGATAAAGAACATCCCTACGGGCACGGCCGCGTGGAATATCTGACCGGAGTGCTTATTTCCTTTATTATCATTCTGGTTGGTGTTCTGCTGTTCAAAACCTCTGCAGATAAGATCATCAGCGGAGAAGCTACCGGTTTTACCATCCTGTCCATTGTGATCCTGGCTGTATCGGTGGGTGTGAAACTCTGGATGTGGAAGTTCTACGGAAAACTGGGCGGAACTATCCGCTCCGTTGCTCTGCGCGCCGCATCGGCTGACTCAATTTCTGACTGTGTTGCTACGTCTGCGGTTATTATCTGTGCGGTGATCGAATACGTAAGCGGTGTATCGCTTGATGGCTGGTTTGGTCTTGCCGTTTCCGTATTCATTGTCTGGAGTGGAATTTCCGCAGCAGGGGACTCGGTCAGCCCGCTGCTGGGAAACGCGCCGGATGATGAAATGAAACAATACATCACCAACATCGTTTCCCAGGTTCCGGAGGCACATGGGTTCCATCATCTTATGGTTCATGACTACGGTCCCGGTAACAAAATGGTGACCTTTGATGTGGTCCTGAACAGACGGATGACACTTGAAAAAGCTCATAAGATCATTACAGTAATGGAGGATAAGATCGAGCACCATTTTGGCTGTTTTGTGACGATTCATCCGGATCCCTACGATGATGAAAGGGAAGATGATGGTCAGGACCGCCAGCAGGCGACGGTACTCCCGCCCCATGAACAGCCGCCGGAAAAACAACAGGACAAGACCCGGAAAGACAAGGACAGCAGGAATCAACCGGCAGAAACAGAAAAAGATAAACAGTAAAAGAGATTGGGAACAGGTGAGCTGGGCGGTGCCGGAGAATGTGTTATTTCACCAGACTGATACAGAAATTAACAGATTTCATCAAAGACAGAAACTGCTTTATTTGATAAAATATTGACAAATAAATAAGAGATTTGGGGGCACTATGAACGGAACCAATTCACCGGCTGAGATCGCAGAGATCTGGGTCGGAAACGGCATCAAAAAGGCGAATCTTTCCTGGCAGAAAATGCTGCTGCTTGGAATTTTTGCAGGTATGTTTATCGGTTTTGGCAGTATGGCTTTTATTGCAGCAACAGCACCTGGCGGATCGGCTGCGGAGACTCTGATTCAGAAACTGATCGGCGCTTCAATTTTCCCAGCAGGCCTGATGATGGTCATCTTCTGCGGAGCGGAGCTGTTCACCGGCAATAATCTGCTTACCCTGGCATTATTTGATAAAAAAATTACAATGGGGCAGATGCTTAAAAACTGGGTGATTGTCTATATCGGCAACCTGATCGGCTCGATTCTGCTGGCATGGCTGCTCTGGCAGTCCGGACTGATTACCGGCCCCGTCGCAGAAAAAGCGATTGCCATCGCGCAGACCAAGACTGCAATCCCGTTCTGGCCTGCATTCGTTCGCGGCATTCTCTGTAATATGCTGGTCGTTCTGGCCTGCTGGTTTCAGGCAGGCGCCAAAAATATGATCGGCAAGATCTTTGCAGTCTGGTTCCCGATTATGACCTTTGTCTTTCTGGGATTCGAACATAGTGTCGCCAACATGACTTATATTCCGCTGGGCATCTTTGCAGGAGCGGATGTCAGCTTTCTGACCATGTGGAATAACCTGATTCCGGTATCACTGGGTAATATCGTGGGCGGTGCCATTATAGTAGCCGGCGTCTACTGGTACTGCTATTTGAGAAAACCGGAAGCCGGAAAGTAAAAATATTTCGAAACGGTTATGAGAGATACGTATCATTCAACAGGGGCTTCCCATGGGGAGTCCCTTAATTAACGGTTGACAGAGGGAAGCCTTTAACTTAAAATAATAGAGCAGTTTAATTTTCGGAAGCGTATCGAAGTGGTCATAACGAGCCGCACTCGAAATGCGGTTGTCCGCAAGGGCACGAGAGTTCGAATCTCTCCGCTTCCGCCATTTTTATTAAAATCAAAAGTCCTGAAATGCCATGATACGGCGGTTTCAGGACTTTTTTGTTTGTTTATTTCTTTTGTTTTTGCTCTGGTACCCTTACCAGATCTTGAAACACTGCTTTCAAGGGGGCCCTGTCGATTTTCCTGGTGATGATACAGCCTCGGAATCATGTGATCAACGATGGCTTAAAACAACTGCACAAGATTGATTTCCATGATCGTCTTTTCCAACTGTTATCGCCCTAACGTATACGCAGCTGAAAGTACTCTTTCTACATTGTCATCGGCATTATCCGTATATTGAACAGCCGTGAATGTATATCCCTCATGTGCAAGACAGGTTTCCAGAAAGAACAGAAAGATGCCGATATCGATTTTGTTATAGAATCGTACTTTTCCGGCAGGCATGATTCCTCTTTTACCCGGTTTCTTGTAGCGGTACACCAGAAGCGTATTGTCCTGGTGCAAGGTGATCCAGGGCTGGGTATTGCAGGCACTGGGAGCAAACCGGACGATATCGGCAGCTGGCAGAAGATCGCCCTCCCAGATTTCAGGTAACGGCTTTCTTTTCGCTTTGAACATATCCCTGCGGAACTGGCTGGCGGGCATTTTGGCAATTACCATCATGATAACGAATTCCATACCGTCCGGGGTGGTCTGCTTTGGCTTGCCGATACCGTACCACAAGGCTCCGATATCTCTGGAAGCAAGAAACAGATCAATCTGTTCGCCTATGTACCCGATGTTGCGCAGATAGTTTCCCTGCGGCTCACTGTAAAACATAATGCAGTACTGAGCGCCCCGGGTACAGGTCGTTTCGCTTTCCGGTACGATCTGAATTTCCGTTCGAATGCTGGCGTCCAGAGGCTTTACCGTCCTGACAAAGTCCTCGAGCTCATGACGTTCATTCCCGGAAATCGCATCGGCACCGCGGAATAGATGAAACGATTTCCGCTTGAACAGCATCTCATAATAATCCACCATGAATTGATTGTTTATATTATTTTGACAGCTCATTTTTATTGCCTTTTATTTCGTATTTCATTTTGCAGGCGCTCCAGAAATTCTCCAGCATGCGCACCATCCATTTGCGTGTGATGGAACTGAAAGGATACCGGCAGGACGGTTTTGAATCCGCGGCGCCGATATTTGCCCCAGATCATAAAAGGATTGTTGTAGATGCCGCTGTACATCCCGACGGCTCCATCAATTTCCACGTTGGTGATGGCGGAGGTGCCGATTACCATGCTGTCCGTAAGGTCATGGTTTTCACAGCTCTCGGCCACCTGCTTTGTCAGGTCCAGATAATCCCGATTAAACTGCGTAAGGTCGTAACTGAACGGAATATCGCAGGAGCTTACTTCGCCATCCTTGTTCATGACGATGGTGTTGACGGCAATTTGGTCATACTGCATCAATTTTTCTCCGACCGGGAGCATATAGAACTCTTTTATCTCGGTGGCTGCTTTACCGATACACCAACAGAGCAGCATATTGAATTTCAGCTTGTGCTTGCGGCTTAAGCGTATCAGCGGGGTTACATCCAGCGTCTTGAAAAAAGTTACCATGGGATTGGGTGCGTGCATCCACAAATCAAAAGCCGCAGCTCGATTTGTCTGTTGTGGATCAATTTCTTTTGCCATTTTCTCTCCTCCCGCAGTTACCAATCATCTCCTCATCGGACTTCAATACAACCGCCCATAGGCCAAAGCCGAATATGTGGTACCGCTCGATATTTTTGACAATCCAAGCAATAACACGAGTTTCATCAAATGTACAGGGGTAATAGCGCATGATATCAGAATCAGCAAGTACCGAATACAACGCGTTATAGTCGCTTTCATGCATTTCCCGCAAAATCAATCTTTCGGTTTCTATCATCATCCTGTGTTATCCCGACGGTGTGCTGTCAGCAGGCTTTTACAGCAATGTATAAATAGCAATGCGCCATGCCGTCCTTTGTGTAGTCACCCGGAACGGTACTCTCATAGTCTGCTGTAAAAGCGCGGCAGAGTTGACCGCTTGCATTTTCTTCCAGGACCTGATTCCACGCTTTATTTGCTGCTTCCTGAATGCTCGAGCCGTCAAAATCGTAGGCACGGTATTCGCCGGCCTGTACTCTTTCCTGCATCTTCGCAAAGAAATCCGCTGTTGCGGTAAAGATTGTCAGGTCGTAAGCACCTGTTTCATCTGATTCATAGTTTGCATATTTGGAGATAGGGGACAAGCCCTGTTGGAAAGTTCCAGCACTGTCAAACATCAATGGGATTTTTCCGCTGACGATGTCTTCCCAGACCTCATTGATCTTGCTCATTCCACCCTCTGAGTTGTCTGTATGAATCGTAATTTCTTTTAATAAGTAAGCCATCGTTCTTTTCCTCTTTCATTTATTTGTTTTTTTGCAATCTGAATAGTGGCAATATCCCGGGTTATTTGTCTGCTGGTTTAAGCGAGGCAAGCCAGGTTTCTATAGCCTGTACTAAAATATACTGCTGCTGCAAA
Organism: Eubacteriaceae bacterium; assembly: GCA_050945075.1. GTDB lineage: Bacteria > Bacillota > Clostridia > Eubacteriales > Eubacteriaceae > UBA7485. The sequence goes on from JBMNSG010000034.1 coordinate 6,653, forward strand.
ACAGCCAGGCCTGTTTCCGGAATGGCAGGAGCGTCTTCTTTCATATTGATATTATCCTCCAAATAGGATTTCAGTTCATTGACGCCATGCTCGATGCGCTCAAGGCAGCGGTCTCTTAATTCAGGCGTCAGTTTATCAATATTTACAATCACTGCATTGAAATCCAGAAAAAGGTAAACCGGTTTTTCGGAGATTTCCAGCATAAGTGCTTCAAATTCTTTTTCTCCTGCATCTGTCAGAGAATAAACTGCTTTTTCCGGCATCTTGCCTTCTTTGACAGCAGTTCCTTTAATCAATCCCTTTTTTTCAAGCTGGAGCACTTTCTTATAGATAGATGGCGTGCTTACCTTTACCCATTTTGAAATGTTCCGGTATTCTACCAGCTTCTGAATTTCATAAGCGCTTAAGTTCTGATCTTTCAGCATTCCCAGCACAATTAGATCTATGGTAGTCATATATTTCTCCTTTGTCATTTGACAACTACTATAAATTATAGTAGTATAATTGCAGTTGTCAACTACTATATCTTACAGTACTATAATTTATTCTGAGGAACATGAGAGGAGAACAAAATGAATCAAAAGACCAGGAAAATTGAACTGCTGGGGAGTACCCCCGTTCCCAAAGCCCTTCTGGCTTTGGGCCTTCCCACAATGGTCGGTATGCTGATCAATGCTCTGTACAATCTGGTTGATGCCTATTTTGTCGGAGGGCTTGGAACAAATCAGATGGGAGCTATTACAGTCGCTTATCCGCTTGGACAAATTGTAGTCGGTCTTGGATTGCTGTTCGGAAACGGTGCAGCAGCCTATCTGTCAAGACTGCTGGGGCGTGGAGATAAAAAGACTGCGAACAAGGTTGCCAGTACAGCTCTTTACAGCAGCGTCATCACCGGAGCAATTGTCATCCTTTGTTCTGTGATTTTCCTAAAGCCGATTCTTCGCCAGTTGGGTGCGCTGGAAGAAATGATGCCCTATGCTGTTTCTTACACAAGCATCTATATTATTTTCTCGATCTTCAACGTGTTCAACGTGACCATGAACAACATCGTGTCCAGTGAAGGTGCTGCAAAGACAGCGATGTGCGCGTTACTGGCCGGTGCAGTGCTGAATGTGATTCTGGATCCTGTTTTCATTTATACATTGAATATGGGGATTACCGGTGCCGCAATCGCAACCGCTGCGTCACAGGCGGTATCCACCTGCGTTTATCTCATTTATATTTTCAGGAAAAACAGCATTTTTAACTTCAGTATCAAAGAATACAGCTGTACGAAAGATGTTATGCCTGAGATTTTGAAAATCGGAATTCCCACCTTGATCTTTCAGCTGCTGACCAGTCTTTCTATTTCCATGATTAACGGCGCAGTGAATAACTATGGCAGTTCCGCACTGGCTGCTATGGGGCCTGTCACCAAAATCCTGTCAATGGGTACCCTTGTCGTTTTCGGCTTCTTGAAGGGATTCCAGCCGATTGCCGGATATAGTTACGGAGCTAAAAACTTTGATCGTTTGAATCAGGCGATTAAAACCTCTATTGTATGGTCAACGGTCTTTTGCCTGATCTTTGGCCTGACTGTGGCCCTTTTCTCAGGCGGAATCATGTCTGCCTTCACAAAAGATGATCTGCAAATGGTTGAAATCGGAAAAACAGCTTTGCGCGCCAACGGCGTATCTTTCATTTTCTTTGGATTCTACACCGTTTATTCGTTCCTGTTTCTTGTCATGGGAAAGGCTGGAGAAGGTTTCTTCCTGGGCTCCTGCAGACAGGGAATTTGTTTTATACCTGTGATTCTGCTTCTCCCTCAATTACTGGGACTTAACGGTATTCTCTTTGCGCAGCCGGTTGCGGATGTCCTTTCCGCTGTCATTACTTTATTTATGGCAATCCATCTGCATCGGCAGTTGAAAGCAGAGCAGGCGAATGTTCTCCCAGCCAAAAGTCCGTTGGCAGAGAGTGGACAGGACTGACAGCCTTACAGTGTTACAGGATAACAGTCATCAATGAGCCAGGCACCAGAACAGAAAGGGCCGCTGCATTAGTAGTTTGTTTCTACCGATGCAGCGGCCCTTTCTATTTGATTCGTAATTAAGCTGTAATTTCGATCTGGTTGTCTTCCGGTCCCATGACACAGCTTTCATAGTAGCCGTCTCCGGTGGTTCTGGGTCCGCTCAGGACTTCATATCCGGCTTCTTTAAGTCTGGCTGTCAGTTTGTCTACAGCTTCTTTACTGCCCAGCGTAAAGGCAAGATGGATAAATCCGGTTCGCATGGATGCCTTATCATCATCAGTCATACCAGGACGGTTCATGATTTCGAGCCTTGCGCCGTCATCAAACGTAAGAAAATAGGTGCGCAGTCCGGTATTGGGGTTGTGGTAGCCGTCATTGGCGGAGGCATCGAAATATTCTGTAAAGAATTTTTTCATGCCTTCCAGGTCGTTGACGTACATGGCCAGATGTTCGATTTTCATTAATTCTCCTCTTTCTCTAACAATATGATTCAGCCATGTAACGAATCTTTTTCGCTGCATGGCTGTACTGAATAACGCAATGATGCTTTTGTTACTGTTCCCGTGGTCCGGCGAGCTTTTCTGCTTCTTCCAGATCTTCTTTTTCAATTTTACGATCACGATAATAATACTCGCGGTCACGGTCGCCGATTTCACGGATCACCCGGCAGGGATTTCCGGCAGCTACTGAATTAGGGGGTACATCCCGGGTGACGACACTTCCGGCTCCGATTACGGAATTCCGGCCGATGGTTACGCCGGGGCAGATTACTGCAGCAGCGCCAATCCAGCAGTTGTCTTCAATGACAACGGGATCGGTGTACATATATTCCCGCATTTCCGGATTGACAGGATGGCCGACCGTTGCAATGGTGACAGCCGGTCCGAACATGACTTTCCGGCCGATGGTAATCTTGCCATCATCGACAAAATTGCAGTTAAAGTTAAGATAGCTTCCTTCACCAATAGTGATATTCGTGCCGTAGCAGCAGTAAAAAGGCGGTTCGATCCAGGCGCGGGTTGGTTTTCCGAACAGGACAGTCAGCAGATAAAGCCTTTTTTCCATATCCAGTGACGATGCATTGAAAGAAGCCAGAACTTCTTTGGCGTGTCTGCGGTCTTCAGGAAGTCCTTCGCAGTTATCTGTAAACAGTTTACCCGAATTGATTCGGTCTCGCATACTCATTTTTATACCAGTCCTGCCTTTTCAAGAAAATCGGCAATACCGTCGCTGTCATTATCCAGGGTAATATAATCGGCTGCTGCTTTGGTACGGGTACTGCCGTTTTCCATGACAACGCCGATTCCAGCATGTCTGGTCATATCTTCGTCATTGTCTTCATCCCCGAAAGTCATCAGCTCGTCCAGAGTCCAGCCGTGTGATTCCATGAATTCTCGAAGTCCGTTGCTCTTGGAGACTCGGGGATCCATATACTCATAGAGGATACTGGCCGTTTTGAGGCTGGCACTTTTATAATCGGGATTGTCAAAGGTTTTGGCTCGTTCTACAACGGCATCCATCAGCGAGGGATCACAGACGATCATGACTTTGCCCTGCGGTGTTTTGAGCAGTTCATCAAAATCGACGACTTCGTAGGGCAGCTTATCCGCTTTGGAAAGCCGGCGGATCATTTCGTCGTCTTTCGGAGCATAGAGGACGCCTTTGCTGGGAATACAGAAATTCAGATCCATGTCTTTATAATGATCCATGATATCATGAATGAGCCGCCCGTCCAGCGGGTAACTGGCAGAATCCGTTCCGCGTGTCAGATCGTAGATTTCTCCGCCGCCCATGCCGATAATCACATCCACCAGACCGTCAATTCCCCAGTTTTCCAGCAGATTCATGCAGGAAACAGCATCTCTCCCGGTTGACAGACCAAACAGAATGCCGTTATCACGGAGTTTCCTGATTGCTTCGATGGTCTTTGGCGTGACTTTACCATGGCTGTCCAGCAGTGTTCCGTCAACATCAGCCATAACGGCTTTTACGTTTTTGAATTTCGGATTGTCTTTGAACATTTTCTTCTCCTGAGTTTGATAATATTTACAAAACAAACCAGACTGGATTCACAGCACAAACTGTAACGCCGGGGAAAAGCGATTAGCCGTCACGCCGGTTTGTGCCGCAAATCTGGAAAGGTGATGCATGCGTCAGAAAACTTTTTATTCAAGCATTCTGCAAATATAATGATAGTATAATAGAAGTAGTTAAACTATCTGTATTTTGTCTAAATACTTTAATTATCGTATGCCACCATGTGAAGCTTAATTGGAAGAAAGGCGGTATTCAATGAGGGTGATGAATGATACTTCCGAAGTCGTGAATTACAATGATCCCAGAATTCCCGTTTATTCGGTTCTGGGCAGTCTTTCCGATTATAGAAGTATGAAAGCGCTGTGCCACTGGCATGAAGATTTTGAAATGATCCAGGTCCTGGAAGGACAAATGAAATATGCTGTAAACGGAAAAGAAGTGCTGATTCAAGAAGGAGACGGGATAATCGTCAATTCCAGACAGCTTCATTACGGCTATTCTGTAGAAGGCGGCGACTGCAGGTTTATCTGTCTTCTTTTCAGTCCGGCTCTTTTGTGTGCCCAGCGTGAGATTTCTGAAAAGTATATTCTGCCGGTTATTGAATCGGGACCGGAGTACTGCAGTCTGGATGGATCAACGGAAACCGGACACGAGATGCTTGATCTGATTACGCAAATCTATGAAGTCAGAAAAGACATAGATCATGATCCCGGCGCACAGATGAAAGCGATCGGGCTTATGCATATTTTGTTCGGCAAATGGCTGACACTCACTGGATTTTCGCAAACCGGCAGGGAAGCCAGTGAATACAGTGAGATAGCGGCTCAGAAGGATATGGTCACGTTTATCTCCCGGAATTATGCTTCGAATCTGACTCTCGATCAGATTGCATCGGCCGGAAATGTCTGCCGGAGCCGCTGCTGTCAGATTTTTAAAAAATATCAGAAAACGAGTCCGATTGACTTTCTCAATGATTATCGTCTGAAAATGAGCATGAATCTGCTCAGGGACTCGTCCCGGTCCATTACAGATATTGCCTACATCTGCGGCTTTCGTCATTCCAGTTATTATGCGGAGATGTTCAGGAAAAAAACAGGCTGTACGCCCCGTGAATACAGGAAATCACAGATTCCCCATGACAGTGAGGAATGACTGCGGGAACAACCGCGGGTAATACAGAAACAATCAAACCGGCATGATCATCCCGGGCGGTTTACGAAGATAGAGATTTCCGGTAACTGCTGGGTGTCATGCCATTTTCTTTTTTAAAGACCTCTGAATAATAGCTGCTGCCGGAGAAGCCGACACTCTGGGCGATTTCGGTCACAGAGAGCGCCGGGTCCGTCAGCAGAGACATAGATGCCTGGATACGCCTTGAATTGACGTAGTCGACCGGGCTCTGGTGAACGATGTTTTTAAAAATCCGGCAGCATTCCGTTTTTCCGGACCAGCAGGAGGCGGCAATGTTTTCCAGTGTTATTCTTTCCTGATAGTGTTCATCGATATAGGTGAGTGCCTGTTTCAGCTTTTCTGTATCACGGCAGAGACGGACGGTTTCTGCATCATCGACTTCGTGATTGAGGTTCTTTTCGAACAGCCAGCATATTTTAAATACCCGGCTCATCATATCCAGTTCAAATCCATCTTCCTGTTCCCGGTATATATCCGCCAGATCATCCAGAATATCCAGAATTTCTTTCTGCCAGCCAATCTTCTTTGAGAGATAGAGAAAACAGAGATGCTTGTCATTTAATATCCGGCTGATGTACTTTCTATAGATGTCGCTTATGCCTGCTCCGCCAATTAATGAAGGCTCAACGCGGACAACATAATTTTCACAGTCTTGTCCTTTTTCAGTCTGTGTGCCTGAGTGAAGTGTATTGGTGTTAATAAACATACCGTTGCCTTCTTCAAGCAGCACTACTTTATCATTGGCCTGATATTTCATTTTCCCGTGTTTTATGATGGTAAATTCAAGATCGGAATGCCAGTGGATTCCGAAGGTGTTACAGCAGTAGTAAGACAGCTTTTCATATTCGACACGAAATGGAAAGGCCGGGTCGAGTTTGTTGGTTGTTTCCTGTTTGGCATTGTCGGTTACGACTGTTTTCAAAGGAGTATTCATGACGGATGATTTCCTCTCTTTCTCAGGTTATCGAAGAATTGTTATAAATATCAGTGTAATCTTGATATTTTTATACTATAAACCGGACTATTATTATAATCAAGAAAACGATAAAGAAAAGAGGAAAAGTCATGAACGCATTAATTTTCAGTTCGACTCCAGCCTGGCATACAAAAAAATGTGAAGGACTTCCGTTCCTTCTGAATGTTTTGAAGGGTTTGAATATTCCGGTTATTACCGGCGAAGCAAATCCGGATGCCGATTCTTATATGGACACTGCACAGGCAGCAGGGCATTCGATTGCGGACTGCACTGTGATTGAAAATACAGTGGAAGGAATCTATGCTGCAGCTGAAGCCGGCGCAGGAACGATTGCTGTGATCGATACCGATCGAGAAGTCAGAGAACAGCTTGGCAGTCTCCCGGAAGTAAAAAGAGTCTACGAAAACTATTACGATTTTTACCACGACATGGTTATGGATCGCATATTCTCATAGCGGATATTCCCACTTAAACAAAGAAAAACTCAATGAACTGGTCGAAGAACGGGAGGCAATTTACAGGAAACTTTGTCTCTCAGGGCAGTCAATGCCCAGGTTTATCCCGGGCCTTCCGTATCTTTTGACATCATTACAAGCAGCAAATATACCAATAGCGCTTATTGCCGATGCGCACTCCGGTAATCTGGAGTTTTCAATCCGGCATTTTCATTTGACTGAATGGTTCAGTATGAATCATATGGTCTGTTCCAACAGAACACTCAAAGGAAAACCATCCCCGCAGCTGTACCTGAAAGCGGCAGAGAAACTGGGAAAATCACCATCTTCCTGCCTGATTGTTGAGAGTACAGCGTTCGGTGTTCAGGCAGCTGCTGACGCAGGAGCCGGAGAAATTGACGTTTATCGTCAGTCCGGGATTTTTAATGAAAAGGATCTGTTCTCAGCAGATTATCTGTCGTATAAACCTGACGATCTGCGGGTAAACCGGGATATTTTCTTCCTCATGAAAACCGTGACCGGCATCCTGAAGCTCTACCAGCCGGGCATGGTTGTAAATCTCTTCGGCTTTTCTTGAATAAGAAATCGGAACCAGTGAATCCGCAGTGCCATGGAAAATCAGCACATCGCCGGTGTATTTAGAAATCTGCCCGTAGATATCATAGGTGCGCATGTCTTCAATATATCTGCGTCCGACCGGAACACCGAGAACACTCAGTTTCTCCGGAACGGCCTGGTCCAGCGGGTAATGTTCAATCATATCGTGGGGAATTACAAAAGCGGGGTAGAGGAGAATCAGTCCCCGTATCTGCCCGGGAATTCTGCCGGCTGCAATTGCAGACGCTGTTCCTCCCTGGCTGAGTCCCATCAGAAAAATATTGCGGTCGTCAATGTGGCGATCTTTTTTTAATGCCTGCAAAACGGCCAGTATATCTTCTACTTCGGTTAACACCGACATGTCGCGGGTGCTGCCGTCACTGCTGCTTTTTACCGAGCCGCCGCAGAAATCGAAGGTGCAGGCAGCAATACCGTTTTCTGCCAGATTGGCTGCATAACCGGCTACACTGCCGTTCATGGTACCGCCAAAGGCATGGCCGATGATCACAACCGGGAGAGGCTTGTCGTGTTTCTGCGGCAGGTAAAGATGTCCGGATATATTGAGATCGTCGCGGCTGAAGCTGCGTTCGATCATCCGGTACCGGGGTGACTGATTTTCTTGTGTTTGTTTATCCATAAATACTTTCTGACCTTGATAAAAAAGTAACATCGGGAATAGTCTTGATTGAATGATCTGTTCCGTCTATTTGTCTGTCAGTCATATTATAACGAATCCGGTTTCTTTCGGAAAATCGTTTTTTACGTAAAGATTTGCTGTCATATAAAAGCAGTTTGTTTCCTGAACGTTTGTTCAGGCTTCTTCGAAATATTCCGGTTTGATATCAAACGCATGATTCATCGGTCCGCTGCCGTTTCCGAGATCGAGCATGGCTGCCAGAGCTCCGGAAATATAGTCTTTGGCCCGGCGAACGGATTCTGTAAGATCATATCCCTTTGCCAGATTTGCGGCAATGGCACTCGAGAGCGTACAGCCGGTTCCGTGAGTATTGGGATTGTCGATTCTGCAGCCATGGAACCAGGTTCCGGAGCAGTCCCTGCCGTTGTACAGGAAGTCGTTGGCATCACTGATCCGGTGCCCGCCTTTTAACAGAACGGCGCAGCCAAAGCTGCTGCCGATTGCTGCGGCTGCCTGTTCCATTTCGTCTGCTGATGTAATGGTCAGGCCGCTCAGGATCTGTGCTTCCGGAATATTGGGTGTGATCAGAGCGGCCATGGGGATCAGCCGGTTCCTGAGTGTCTGGACGGCTTCTTCAGCCATCAGCCTGGAGCCGCTGGTCGATACCATGACCGGATCGAGTACAATTTTATCTGCCTGATAACGGGCAAGTCTGCCGGCAATCACGTCAATGAGTTCCGATGATGCGACCATGCCGATTTTGACCGCGTCAGGCCGGATGTCGGTAAAGATGCTGTCCAGCTGCAATGCCAGAAAGTCAGGATCGACCTCATGAATACCCTGAACGCCGGTTGTGTTCTGGGCGGTGAGTGCCGTTACCGCACTCATGGCATAAACACCATTTACCGTCACGGTTTTGATGTCGGCCTGGATCCCGGCACCGCCGCTGCAGTCGCTGCCGGCGATGGTCAGTACAGTTTTCACATTTTTCTCCTGCTTATTGAATTCTTTTATTCGTCCTTCAATCCGAATACAACAGGTTTTCGGGAAGGCGGGCTTTATCCGTGAAATTTTTCAGGTAATAATCACTCACTTCCAGAATCTGCTGCTGTTTATCAAGACTGGATGCATCATAGACGCCAACCGTTTTAAAACCGGCGTCTTTTGCTGTTTGCAGCGCGTGCAGCGCGTCTTCAAACACCAGCGTTTCCTCCGGATCTGCGCCCAGTGCTTTTGCGGCAGCCAGAAAGATATCCGGCCGGTCTTTTCCACATCCGACATCTTCGTCAGTTGTGACGGTCTGGAAATACTGGAGCAGTCCTGTGCGTCTGAGTGCAGCTTCGGTACACTGATGACTGGTCACTGTGGCAACGCCCAACGCCAGCCCGCAGTCACGCAGCTTTTCAAGAAAGCCGGCAGCGCCGGGCTTGGCGGGGATGCTGTTCAGATAAAAGCCGCTGATAGTCTGCTCGATTCCGGCGCAGATTTCTGCTTCCGGCAGAGTCAGGCGGTAACGTTTCTTCAGATAGACGGCGCTTTCTTCAAGCGTCATCGGGAAAAGGATTTTTCCCAGATCCGGTTCTGCCTGAATCCCCAGACCAGCCAGATAAACGGCTCCGGCATCATCCCACATCGGCATTGAATCGAGCAAGGTGCCATCCATATCAAAAATTGCGGCTCTGATCATTTACTGCAGACCCCGGATACCTGCTGTTTCAATTCTGCAGCAGCAGCGGCCGGGTCCGGCTGGGCAAACAGAGCACTGACGACAGCGACTCCGTCAATACCGCTTCCAGCCAGTTTTGACACATTGTCTTTGCAAATGCCGCCTATAGCGACTACCGGAATTCTTACAGCCTTGCAGATCGCGCTCAGAGTTTCATAGCTGACAGCCTGAGCATCGGTTTTGGTACCGGTCGGGAACACAGCGCCCACACCCAGATAATCCGCACCCTGTCGTTCTGCTTCCAGCGCCTGGTCAACGGTCTGGGCGGAAACACCCAGGATCCGGTCCGGTCCCAGAAGAGAGCGGACGTCTGCAGCTTTCATATCACTCTGTCCGACATGGACTCCGTCCGCATTGACTGAGAGCGTCAGGTCGACATCGTCGTCAAGCAGAAAGGGGACATTGAAACGCCGGCACAGCGCTTTGATTTCCATCGCTTCTTCCCGGAAATGCTCGTGATCCAGGTCCTTTTCACGCAGCTGGATCATGGTAGCACCGCCTTCCAGCACTTCTTCCACCTGCTGCCTGAGTGTTTTTTCACCAAGCCAGCTGCGGTCGGTTACTGCGTAAAGCAGGAGATCTTCAGGAACGAATTTCATACAGTGCGCCTTCTTCCAGTCTGTCGCCGGTCATATTGCTGACAGCATCGATGATTCGTCTGCAGTAGGTGGCGTTGCCGTCTTCCGGCTGCATGTTTTCCCGGGCGATTTGTCCCGCGAGTCCCATGGTACAAACAGCGGCGGCAGCTGCTTCAAGCGGGGTTTCCGGATTGGCACAGGCAAAAGCCGTGGTTAAACCGGAAAGCTGGCAGCCGGTTCCGGTCACCCGGCTCATATCAGCGTGACCGTTGCGGATAACAAAGCAGCGGTCGCCATCGGCAACCAGGTCTATCGCTCCGGTAACCACGATAATACTGCCGGTTGTTTTAGCTGCATTCTTTACAAAGCTCACTGCATCATCCAGATTGTCTTCGGTAACGGCATCGGCGATATCGGCATCGACTCCGCGGGTATTGGCACTGCCGGACAATACGGCCTTGATTTCAGACATATTGCCACGCAGATAATCCGGCTTGATCTCGTTCATCAGCCTGACAGCAGTCTGGGTGCGCAGGGTGCTGGCGCCGGCGCCGACCGGGTCGAGAAGAACCGGATGGCCGAGTCCCCTGGCTTTTCTGCCGGCCCTGAACATGGAGGGAATGGTACGACCGTTCAGTGTGCCAATGTTGATGTTGAGCCCGCTGCAGATGGCAGTGATTTCTTCCACTTCCTCTTCATCATCCGACATAATCGGAGATGCTCCGCAAGCCAGGATGATGTTGGCTACGTCGTTGACAGTGACGTAATTGGTGATGTTGTGAATGAGCGGATGATTGTTCCGGACGTTTTCAAATTCTGTTTTAAACATGAAAATCCTTTCTTTTCTTCAGGGATGTCGGGTAAGAAAGAAACAGCGGATAAAAATAAAAGGCAGCACCTGAAAAAAGGCACTGCCGGTAAAAGTCTGATGTTCCTACGTTGGCATTATCCAAATCAGGTCAAGGGTAAAAGCGCTGCGCTTACTCTCAGCCCGCCTGCGCGAGCTCCCCATTAAAATTACATTATCTCAGCAGCTTATAAATGTCAAATGCCGGCCGGTCATTTGATTGTCGGATTTGCGAAAGAGCATGACAGTTAAAGTGAGGTTTATATCAGCAGGACTCTTTTACGATATAATGACAGCATTGATTGATAAGAATCGGAGACAGTAATGGGATCAAAACAGAAACAAGATAATGATAAATCAGAAAGATTGAAGCGATTTTTCAAGAAATACGGCAGCTGGCTGCTGTTTGCCTTTGTCATTGGCGCGACCATCTGGGTGATTATGACCAATGTCGATCTGAAACAGTTCTGGCATTCACTGAATAGTGCGAATCCGCTGTACCTGATCCTGGCTGTGATCGTGGTGATGTTTTACTGGCTTTGCGAGGCCTGGATGGACTGGTCTCTGATCCGGATCCGAAGACCGGAGAAAAAGTTCAGCTTTGCCTTTAATGTCATGGTGACCGGGCAGTATTATAATATGCTGTCTCCGTCTTCCACAGCCGGACAGCCGCTGATGATTGTCCGTATGGTCAGAAGCGGGATGCAGCCGGGAGATGCCACAGCAGTGGTTACACAGAAATATGTGGTCTATCAGATCGCGGTGACCTTCTATGCATTGCTGGGTATCCTGTTTGAATGGAAAAGCTTTCTTCACTGGGGCAGTCTGGCCTGGCTGGGAGCTATTTTCGGACTGATCTTCAATATCGGGGCAGCTGGCGTTATCCTCTTTACCATGATCCATCCGGAATCCGCGGAAAAAGTAATCCTGTGGGGATGCAGACTGCTGGAAAAAATTCACATTCTGAAAAACCGGGACCAGTATACGCAGCAGATTAATGAATTTATCGGCAACTATAAAGACGTCATTCTGCTTTCAAGAAACAATAAGAAAAAAACACTCAAGGTTATGGCGGCTCAGATTGTCTCCATCGGCATTTATTATTCGGTCATCTTCTGGATCTATAAAGCCCTGGGACTGAGCGGTACTTCGCCCTTTACGATTATTATGATCCACGGCATACTTTATGTATCCTATACTTTTCTTCCGGTATCAGGCGGGGCAGGCGGCGCCGAAATCATGTTTGCGCTCATGTACAAATCAATTTTCGGAGCGGTTGACACATCAGTAGCGCTGCTGATCTGGCGCTGCTTTACCTTCTATCTGGTTCTGCTTTTTGGCGGAATCTGGCTGGCCCTGCAGTCTTTCAAAGCCGGGAGAAGCAGCCGCGCAGCCGGCTGATTGAACCTGGTACAATAGATCTATCTTACAGGAGAGACTATGCTCAAATCAGGATTATACGAAGAAATTATAAGCAGGGAATTAAAAGAAGAACTG
>JBMNSG010000035.1:0-19058 GCA_050945075.1 Eubacteriaceae bacterium
GATTAAAGAACAGATTAAAAATTGCTGTGATCGTGAAATTCAGAATGGAAATCAGACAGGAGGGCGTATGAGTCAGTACAGTGCATATTTCCGTCGCTACGAAAAGAAATACCTGCTGAGCAGGGAACAGTTTGCAGAATTGAGCAGGATTCTGCCGGAGTATTTTGAACCGGATATTTTTCATAAAAGTCTGATCCGGAATATATACCTGGATACAGACAACAACCGTCTTGTGCGGGCATCCAATGAAAAACCGGATTACAAAGAAAAACTTCGTATCAGAATGTACGAGGATCCGGATCGTGAGGCCCGGGCTTTTCTGGAGCTGAAAAAGAAATATGACGGGGTCGTGTATAAACGCAGGGAGGCAGTGCCGCTCAGCGAGCTTAGAGATCAAGACATATTTGATAAGAAAGACACGCAGATTATGAAAGAGATCCGCTATCTGTTCCAGTTTTACGGAAAGCTCAAAGCGGCGATGTTTCTGTCCTATAAACGAATCGCGCTGCGTGGAAAAGAAGATCCCGAACTGCGGATAACCTTTGACGGGGATATCCGATATCGGACAGACAATCTGACCTTTGAAGCGGGTATCGGGGGCAGGCCGCTTCTTGAACAGGGACAGGTGCTTATGGAAATCAAGACGCCGGAAGCTATTCCTCTCTGGTTTTCAAAGATACTTTCAGAGCTCGGAATTTATCCGGTATCATTTTCAAAATACGGCAAAGCCTTCCTGACGGAAGAAGCCGCCCGCATCGCTGCGGAGTTCAGTGAATCGAAAATCACTGAAGCAGAGGAATCTGACATAAAAGATAGAATGGTGTCACAGACACCGCTGGAAAGGCAAATTTGTGCTTAATTTAGACACATTAATCGGAAGTAATCAGACATTTGGGAGCTTTCTGCTCTGTACACTGGTATCCCTGCTGCTGGGAGCCGTCATTGCAGCCTGCTCGTTATATAAGAACAGCAGCAGCAAAGGCTTTGTATTGACGCTGGCTACTCTGCCGGCCATGGTACAGATGGTCATCATGCTGGTAAACGGCAATATCGGGACAGGGGTTGCAGTAGCCGGTGCATTTTCGCTGGTGCGTTTTCGCTCGGTTCCCGGTCAGGCAAGAGACATCGCCCTGATTTTTCTGGCTATGGCAACCGGGCTGGCAACAGGAACCGGTAATATTGCCATGGCGGCAGTTTTCACCGGCATTATCTGTATTGTCACAATACTTTACACAAAATCCGCTTTCGGAGAAAAGCGCGACAGTCAGCGGGATTTAACGGTAACCATTCCGGAAGGTCTCGACTATATTGATATTTTCGATGATATTTTCGATCAATATCTTAAAAACAGTAAACTGAACCAGGTTAAAACAACAAACCTGGGATCAATGTATAAGCTTTCGTATGAAATAGAACTCAGGGATCCCAAAGAGGAAAAGAAGATGATTGACGAAATCAGAACCAGAAACGGGAACCTTGAAATTGTATGCGCGCACAGCGTGCCTGGAAGGGAAGAACTCTGATGAAACACGGATTTTTCCGCACGCACACAGAGATGTTCAAAGAACTGTTAATGGATGCAGCCATTTTTGTTATGACCCTTTACTGCATTTTTATGTTAACCGGCTGTTCGGCATCCGGCGCTGTCACTACAGATAATGTAACGGCGGAAAATCAGTCTTCGGCTTATTCGTTTACGGACCGGGAACTGGACAGTTCTTATGACGAATCCTCTGCCACTAAAATTACACTCAGCGGAAACAGCGCAGCTGTTTCGGGAAACGGTGCTTCCTTCAGCGGGAAGACACTTACCATCAGCAGTGAAGGAACCTATATCCTGACAGGGACACTCGATGACGGACAGATTCTGGTTACCGCAGGCGATTCTGCAAAAGTTCAGATTGTTCTGAACGGAGTCACGATCACCAATTCTGACGGACCTGCCATTTATGTGAAAAGCGGTGATAAAATATTTGTTACACTGGCTGCCAACAGCAGCAATACGCTCTCCGATACAGGAGCAGCCTATGCTGCAGCAGACGACAACACCGACGGTGTTGTGTTCTCAAAGAGTGATCTCTGCTTTAATGGAAGCGGTTCCCTTACGATCAATGCCGGCTATAAACACGGGATTGTTTCCAAAGACGATCTGGTAATGACCGGCGGAACCTACAATATCACAGCAGCCGGACAGGGACTGGCCGGAAAAGACTGTATCAAAATCGCAGACGGCAGCTATACGATCAATGCCGGTACGGACTGCCTGCAGTCGGATAACACTGAAGATGCTTCAAAAGGTTATATTTATATCCAGGGCGGCACCTTTAATCTGACTGCCGGGAATGACGGGATACAGGCTGCGACCGTACTGAATACAGTCGGCGGCGAGTACCATATCAGCACCGGAGGCGGATCGGCCAATGCCAGCAGCACCGGCAAAGATTCCTATAACCAGGGCTGGGGTTTTGGCGGTGATCAGACAGCGTCCTCCGGCAGTACATCGGACAGCAGCACCAGCAGTTCCGATACTTCGGACAGCAGTACATCAGACAGCGCCAAAGGTCTTAAGGCCGGCTCATCGATAGAGATCACTGGCGGAACCTATGAACTGGATACAGCGGACGACAGCATTCACTCTAACGGGATTGTGACACTGTCCGGCGGAACCTTTACGATTTCCTCCGGCGATGACGGGATCCACGCGGACAATGCCACCAAAATTACCGGCGGATTGATTAACATTTCCAAATCCTACGAAGGCATCGAAGGGATGACCGTTGAAATCACCGGAGGCAGCATTGAAGTCAATGCCAGCGATGACGGGATTAACGCTGCCGGGGGTTCAGACGGAACCACCGGACGTCCGGGTGAAAATGGATTTGATTCCAGTTCTGACAACTACTCCATTACCATTTCAGGAGGAACTGTCACAGTCAATGCCGACGGGGACGGTCTGGATGCCAACGGAGATCTTACCATATCAGGAGGAACGGTCTTCGTAAACGGACCAACCTCCAACAATGACGGTGCGCTCGACTATGACGGTACCGGAAGCATTACAGGCGGTACGCTCATAGCTGCCGGATCATCGGGGATGGCCCAGAGTCTGACAGGCGGATCTCAGGCCTGTATCCTTTACGGATTTGACAGTACCATCTCCGCGGGAACAGCGTTCACACTGACTGATTCCACCGGTAAAACGATTCTTTCGGGAACACCGGCAAAGAACTATGCATCACTGGTTCTGAGCTCCCCGGAACTTGCTTCTGGCGGTACCTATACGCTGACGGCCGGAAGCCAGAGCGTGTCTATTACTCTGGACGGTACTTCCTATTCCAATATTTCCGGGATGAATCCCGGCGGTGGCGGAGGAGCAGGCGGCGGACAGGGCGGTGGTCAGGGCGGTGGCCCCGGCGGAAAATAATTCAGAATCCAGTTTCTTTCGGGAAACTGGATTTTTTTGGTTCACTTATAAATACAGGAGACAGGAAAACGGCAACAAAATCAATCGGTTGGTGATTAATTTTGTCTTCAGAGATCAGGCCCATTGTATCTCTCTCTCAGACGTGATATTCTTTTAACAAATAACTATAGAGTAGACGAAGGTGCGTCAAGTGTTAAGAGATGGGAAGTTGCTCTTAAACGAAATCGCAGAATACGGTATCTTCGTCGCTTCCGCTATGAATCAACAGCTCCCGTCACAACGGGAGGCCCGGCCGGATGGATGCGGGCAATATCTTTCGGGGTAACGAGTTGTAAGAGCGCGGAAGCATTACTTTCTACAGGAGGAAAAATGAAAAGTAATGCTATCAGCCGCAGCAGATCCAGGACCAGAGTAGTGGTCTATGCAGGTCTGCTCATTGCCATCAGCGCAGTGCTGAAACTGGTTTTCGAGGTTTATATTCCGCTTGGAGGATTCCCTTCGCTGCGTATAAACCTGACAGCAATACCAACAATCCTGAGCGGGATTATTCTCGGACCGGGAATTGGTTTTCTGGTCGGTATTATTACCGATCTGCTGTGTTATGTCATCAAACCGGGCGGTCCCTGGTTTATCGGATTTACGATTTCTTCGGGGCTTACAGGTTTGATACCGGGGCTGTTCTGGATGTTGTTTAAAAAATACGACTTCAGACATATCAAATGGTTCAATACCTGTTTTATCGTGATAGCACTGGCTATTCTCATGGTAACTGGTTTATTCAGTTTCCAGGATGGACAGATCTATTACAGCGGAGAGGTACTCAATCCGTTTATGCTGGTGTTGTTTGCAGCACTGTTGTTCCTGTTTGCCGCATATCCGTTTATTGCGGAACGGTTTATGAAAAAATCAGAGGCACAGGATACAGAAAACCTGCTGGTTATCGTAACGTTTGAACAGATTGTGAATTCGATTATTCTGAACACATGGTTTCTGTCCATGCTTTACGGACAGGCCTGGATGATACTGCTGCCGGCCCGTGTGATCACCAATATTTTCCTGATTCCCATTTATACGATTGTGCTGTCAGGACTGCTCCGGGTGATCCCGTCAAAATACTTAAACATAAGATCGTAAACAGAACGAAAGGTTCGATTTTTACGAATCTGCTTGCACCAATGCCTGCAACATGCTAAAATAAACGAGCTGGACGATTTTCAGCTGTTTACATGCTGGTGTGGCACAGTTGGTAGCGCAATTGATTCGTAATCAATAGGTCAGCGGTTCAAATCCGCTCACCAGCTCCATTCATGAAAACAAGAATCCCCTTCGAATGCTTAGTGACCATTCGGAGGGGATTTTTGTTTTCTTTTATTTACTGTATTCAGATACAGACAGAAAACATAATAATTTTGAATTTTTTGAAAAGAAGACTTGCAAGGTTAGGAAGAAAGCGTATAATAAGAATCAAGAACGATTCCTAAATCGTTAATTCAACTTCTGGAGGATCAAAATGGCTAAGTATAAATGTACTGTTTGTGGTTATGTTTACGAAGGAGACTCTCTTCCGGCAGATTTCGTATGTCCGGAATGCGGCGCAACTGCTGATATGTTCGAACTGATCGAAGAACCGGAAGGCGTTACGCTGGAAGGCAAACCGCTGAAGGGTACAAAAACGGAACAGAACCTCATGCAGGGCTTTGCCGGCGAATCACAGGCAAGAAACAAATACACCTACTTTGCTTCAACAGCAAAGAAGGAAGGCTTTGAACAGATCGCCGCTATTTTCCAGCATACAGCAGACAACGAAAAAGAACATGCAAAACTCTGGTTCAAGGCTCTTGGCGAACTGAACGATACTGCTAAGAATCTTCTGGCAGCTGCTGAAGGCGAAAACTACGAATGGACAGATATGTATGCCGGTTTTGCCAAGGATGCAGAAGAAGAAGGATTCCCGCTGCTGGCACAGCAGTTCAGAGATGTTGCAGCTGTCGAAAAGACACATGAAGAACGTTACAGAAAGCTGCTCAGCAACGTGGAAATGAAGAAGGTCTTCGAAAAATCAGGCGAAACAATCTGGGAATGCCGCAACTGCGGACACTTGGTCATGGGCAAATATGCTCCGGACATCTGCCCGGTATGCAAGCACCCGCAGAGCTATTTCGAAGTTCGCGCAGAAAATTATTAAGCCGCGCAGCTGACTTCAGCTGGAATAGCATTCAGTTTTATTCTGAAGCTGGAAACGGCCGGCGGCCGGGGGCTTTATTATGACGAAACAGCGCAGACTGATTCTGGATATCATCGAACAGTCACATGAACATCTGACTGCCGAGGAGATCTATGTTCTCGCGCGGCAGAGCTGTCCCAGAATCGCTGTCGGTACCGTCTACCGCAATCTGAATGTTTTAACAGAAAGCGGATTGATCGGGAAAATTTCCATGATTAACCAGCCGGACCGATATGACAGAGTTTCGGAAAAACATCATCATCTGATCTGCAGTGAATGCGGAAAAATCGAAGATGCACCGTTTACCGGAATTGACGAGTTTCTGCAGGCTCAGACCGATCAGACTATCACTGGGTACGAGCTGAATGTCTTTCATGTCTGCGAAGAATGCAGACTGAAGAACAAACTGGCTTCGTGAACAGCAAATCACGTACATCCGTTTGTCCGGGTTCCCGGACAGGCGGATGTATTTTTTTTACATAATACAGCAATGTTGGGTATAATCAGTGTTTAACGCAGGACTTTATTACTATATAATGCTATGAAAGTGCATGAATGCGCAGCACTCTGGCCAACCGGCTGTGGAATTCGTTCTTCTGCCGGGATTCAGAATAGGACTCATCATGAAAAATTACCCGATTATTGTTATTCCCGGAGTCTTTGACTCCTGTTTATATTTTGATGCTGCACTCACAAAACTGGCCTGGCCCATAAAGAGTATTGCCAAGGTTATGGATATTGCAAGGCATGACAATCTGAAAGAGCTTGAAGTCGAATATTCGGTGCCCATGTTTGTAAAAGAACCGACAAACAACACAACTGCGCAGATTCCCGATTACGGTTCCAATGATACATGGAAGGATATGACCCAGGGTCTGATCGATGCATTCCCGGGGAGGGATGTCTGGTTTTTCCCATATGACTTCCGTCAGCTTTCGAGTGTTTCCATGATCCGGTTCGCAGAATTCCTGGACAGCTTTGACTCACCGGTTGATGTTGTCTGCCACTCCTACGGCAACAACCTGCTGGCTGCTTACGTCAGCCGCTACGGCGGGGATAAAATTCACCGCGGAGCCTGTCTGGCCCCGCCGTTTGAAGGTTCGCCGGAGATTTTTCTCGTCCCGCCACAGAGCATCAATTTCCCCTGTATGGGCGAACTGGCTCCATCTCCGACGATTAACAAGATTTATCCGACCCGCCTGAAAAAAGAGGAGCATGCGGAAGCGAATCCAGCCAGTCTGAGAGAGTATGACGAGATTCTGGTCAAGTTCTTCGGAAGCGGATGGATCCCCGTCGATTTTTCAGGGATTATCAATCATCCCGGAATTCATTTCGGAGCCGGAGCAGACAGACTTACAACACTGGGAACAACCTTTACCTACAATGATGAAGGCCTTCCCTATGTAACAGATTTTCAGATCGGGCATGCAGGCGATACCACAGTTCCGATCATTTCAGCATCGATGGACGGAAAGCTTATGGATAAACTGACGCTTTTCCCCGGAGTTGCTCATACGGAGTTTGCAGAAAACAAAACAGTACTGTACTGGACCATTATGCAGATTAACTCCAATGATCCGCCTATGATACCGCCGCGTATCGATAAAGCGCCTTATGTTAAATTTCTGATAGAAGGTTCAATCGATGTCCACGTCAGAAAACCATTCTCAGTGCTTGATTTTATTTCTCCGACTGAATCTTCTACAGTTGGTGCAGAATCGCTGTTAATCGGCTCGGACAGAAATCTGGAACTCCTGGTGCTCAATCCGCAGGAATGTGTGGTGGAGATTTACTCGATCAGAAAACGTACAGACTTCAAAGTGACAATCATGCATTATGATGCAGACGAAAAGCTGGTCAGCACGCGGGTGGAAAATGTCAGCGGGCGTTTTGTCCGCTTCACGATGCGGGAAGACGGTACCATTGAAGAACCGTTTGTACTGGATATACCGCCGCTGCTCGGTTCGGAAGGAGCTATTAAGATTCCGACTATCCCTGTGATTTCAGCGCTGACGTCAGACAAGAAGGACGAAAAAGAACCGGAGATCCGGGGAGTCGGCGTAAGCGAACGTGTCCCGGTTCATAACAGCGGGAACGACAGCGATAAGAATTCCGGTAAGTGAAACCGGACCGTTCCGATGAGACGACCTGGTGCAGTTCTGTCAAATTTTGATGAAAGATAGAATTCGCTGCGTTATAATAACAAAAGAATCAGGCGTTAGGAGAAAAAAGATGACTCTTGAAATAATATTGACAGTACTTGGTGTACTGACCGCACTCATTGGAATCTGGAATCTTTATATCGGCGCTTTGGTCTGGGGGATTCTGTTTCTCATTGGCGGCATTTGGGCTATCTGGCTTGGTGTTGTTTATATTCTGCAGATCAAACGCAGCCGTATGAACAAGATAACAGGGGATAAAGCTGCAGGTACCGCAAAGACTGCAGGCAGCGCAAAGAAAAACCAGAAGACTCAGAAAAAGGCAGAAGCAGCCAAAGCAGATGTATCCCGGAAGACAGGGGAGCCCGCCGGTTCAGATCAAAAAAGCGGAGGGAATATCCCGATCAGTGACGGACGTCTTTCTGATGATGACCAGGCTGAACACGGGAAAAATGACGAAAGCATGTATGCAGATTACGGAATAGAAAGTGTTGAAAGCGCTGTCGTATCGGACGAAGAAGACGATTATCAGATGAGCAGTACAGATGAAGCGGTCGATACAGAGGTTGTAACGGATCAGATGATATTCGAGGAATTCCTCACTGATCATTTTACAGGCAGACAGACAGAAACACCGGAACAGCCGGAAGAAATTGACCCGGAAGTTATTATTGACGACCCGGAACCGGTTGTCAGCTTTGCTGAAGCGGAGTTTGTGGAAGAAGAAACAGAAGATAAACAGGATTAATCCCTGCGGAGGGAACCATGTATATTTATCAGCAGCGTGATACACTTCTGAACCTGCAGAACCTTACGGCAATTACAATTACGGGACGTTTTGCAGTGAAAACAGTAAACCGGATCGAAGCGGAACCGGGAACCTGGCAAATGGAAGGGATGATTTTAACACCCCGTCTGGTACAGGGAGATTTTGCAGAAGGGAAATGTCTCGGAGCAGTACGTGTGAATCTTGAAGGCAGTATCTTCGAAGAAACACTGTCTATGCTGGACAGTCTTTTTGATGAGATTTACGGTTATTATCAGCTGCTTCTGCAGAATCAGATGGTTGATGCTCTGCTGGATACCTCTGCTGCGCCCGTGTCGTTTGATGTGGAAGAAATTCTCAAAATGCTTCGTCGAACCGGTGACAGTGACAGTCTGATCGAGAATCAGCTGAAAATAACATCTGCCACGGTTGATGACTGGGAAGACGGGAATGTCGCTCTTGATGCGGCATCACTTGCCGGAATGGTGAACGGATGGCCGCTGATGCCATGGGACTATTTAATCGGACATTTTCACAACAATTGATCCGGTCAGAATCACATATTGATATTTCAAGCCTGCTGTCTGTTTGGACAGCAGGCTTTTTCAGACCGGAAACGGTCTTTTTTATTTTGGACTGAACGGTTCGGACAGGCCTGTACCTCAGTGAGGTATAATAAAAAGGTATAAACGCCAGAGAATCACTGGTACAACCCGGTTTAAAACCGATAACAGCATCAGTGTTACGCAGCACTGCTTTATCACAAAAACGAAGGAGACGGCTTTATGTTCTTTTCATATGATTCAAAACACAAAAAACTGATCCGCAGCATCGCTTCAGATCCGGACACGGCTTTTCAACTCAGAGAAGTTTTTGAGGATCCGGCGCTGGGCCAGGCAGTAGCCGATGCCCTCGGACTTGCAGATTTAAAAACCAAAACCAACCTGACCCGCCTGGGCCTGCTGGAAAAACTGGATGCCAGGGACAGAGGGATCCAGTCACTGGAAGGGATCGAATTCCTGAACGGACTGATCGACGCAGATCTTTCCGGTAATCAGATCCGCCGCATGCCGGACTACACGATCCATAATCCAAATCTCGGCAATAATAAAGACAGCCTGATTTACATGAATCTGGCCGGAAACCCGTTTCTCGATCCGGCAGCATTGTTTTCACTGGAAGCAACCGACGGCCGCCGCCGGTTTATCAATACTTTTCAGAATGCGGGAAACCGTTTCGGACTCGGAGATGTCAAAGACCGGATTTTCGGAAGTGAAGCGCCCAATCCGGAGCTTGTCCGCATCGCGTTGGACCGGTTCACACCGGCCTCTGTAAAGGAGCCGCTTACGGCAGATCAGAGGGAAGCGCTTACGGATGCGCTGCTGCTGAAGTATATGGCCGGTAAAAGCCTTTATTACGGACACCCTGTATGGCAGGACAGCATGACACTGGTGGACGGAAAACCGGTAATCCGGGCGGATGCGCGCCTGAAGGCACTGGATTCCGACAGGGGGATCAAGGCAGCCTCTGACCGCATTGAAGACATGCTTCTTCCTGAAGATCTTTATCTGGCCCGTACACTGGCTCAGTCTGCTGCAGCGGGGGAAATAAAAGAGGCCGCAGAAGCAGGAAACAGTATTCCCGAAATTTTAGCCTGGTATACTGCTCATCCGGATAAACTGTCTGACGGTTATCTGCATACAGACAGAGGCTGGGAAGAAAAAGACGATTACGCGGTACTGCGTCAGGCCCAGATGAGTTCTCAGGAAGCAGCCAGGCTGGAGGGAATCGCCGATGATGCAGTCAGAGAAAATTATGCCTGCTATCTGAGAATCAGACGGGTTCTGGAAACCTACCTGAAGGATCATCCGGAACGCGAAAAAGCTGTTTCGAAGCTCATCAGGAAATCAGATGAATTTGCAACAGGATTCCTGGACCAGTATCTGAAGCTGCAGAATAACGATCTTCTTTCCGATTCGCAGAAGCAGACATTAGCCGATGCGGGAGCATCCTTCAAGAAGTTCACAGACGGTTACGAAAAAGACGCCAGAGCGTTCTTTGATCAGGATATTTTCGACCTGGAAGTAGAAATGAAATACATCGATATGCTTGCCGAAGCGGACAAAGAAATCATCAGATAGCAGACCTATGAAATCTTTCAGAAAATCGCTTATTCAGGTTCTGGGCTTTGAGATACTTTTCAAGGCTTTTGTACTGGCTCTGGTTTCGCCGGTTCTCAATCTGGTTATCCGTGAAATGTACAGCTACTACAATGTCTTCCGGCTCAGTGCCGGGATGTTGGAAACCACAGTTTTTGCTGTGACAGTTGTGATTATCGCCATCGTTCTGGTTATTTCAATTTTCATATTTAACTACTTTGAGATCTCAGCGATCCTGATTCTTATTGACAAGAATGTACGCGGTAAAAAGCTCGGATTCAACGCCTGTCTGAACCTGGCTTTTTCCAACACGCTCCGTCAGCTTCATCTGAAGAACTGGCGGGCAGTCCTGTATTTTGTCGTGCTGATTCCATTCACTGGAACTGGCTATCTGGTTTCGGCATTTCCCCGGCTGGCGTTTCCATCGGCAGTACTGAATTACCTGGAGCGATACGCCTGGGGACCGGCTCTTGAAAATTTGATTTATGTCCTGATTATCCTGATCGCTGTGGGGCTCGTTTTTATCCCGGTCGCCATGGTGCTCAGACAGCAGAATTATCAGGATGCCTGGAAAACCGACCGTTACTGGTTCCGCATGCTGCCCGTAAAACAGTCCAGGACCATCCTGACCATGTTTCTGACGTGGGCGGTCTGTACGGATGCTGTACGGGTCCTGATGCCCATAGAACTGCTTAGAAACAACGATATAACCATCAGCATTCTCAGGTCGCAGATTTTCAGCCAGAGCTACATGAACGAGCTGATCCTGTGGATCTGCTATACACTCCTGCAGACGCTGATCATGATCATGTTCCTGTACACTCTGGTCAACCGCCTGGAAATGGCCCGTATTCTCAAACCGGAAATTTACAGAGCCGGGACCCTTGACGCGAACAGTTTCAGAAAACTGGGCTTTAAAAGACGGCTGATGGCGGGTATGGTCGCAGTTGTTTTCGCTGTTACGTTCTATACTTCGATTCAAAAGCCGCTGGTTCATGTGCCCTGGGTGATCGGCCACCGGGGAACCAATACCGAGGTCGAAAACAGTACGACTGGTGTTAAAGCTGCTGCTGCACAGGGAGCGGATTACGCCGAGCTTGATGTCCATTTGTCCAGCGACGGGGAAGCGATTGTTGTACATGATAAAAATCTCCGGGGACTGGCGAAGGTCGACAAGAATGTCGGTGATCTGACCCTGGCGGAAATCAAACAGCTGTCAGTCACGCAGCATGGAAAAACAGAAAAAATCCCGACACTTGAGGAAATGATCGAAGCGGCCCAGTCGACACCCGAACAGATTGGTTTGTTAATCGAACTGAAGCCGGACGATGGCAACGACAGGGAGCTGGCCGAAAAGGTCATCGAAATCGTGGAAAAGACCGGGTTTCAAAAAAAGGCGATTTTCATGTCCTTCAGTCTGGACAGCGTACGCGCTTTGTCATATGCGCATCCGGAATGGTGGATCGGACATACGGCTGAAGCAGAGGGCGGGCAACTCGATTCTGCAGTCTGGGAATATGACGTCGATTTTCTGGCGCTGGATGAATCCCAGATTACACCGCAGCTGCTGACGCTGGCCCGGGAAAATATGATTCCGATTTACGTCTGGACGGTGACCACCGAATCAGACGCCAGAAAATATTATGACATGGGCGCAGAAGGTGTTATCACCAACAGCCCGTCGCAGGCAAAAAAGGCCAGGGATGATTTCCTGTCTTCCGATACAACGACCAATTATTATTATTCCGGAGCCGGTTATCCACAGGAGCTGACTGAATAAAACAAACGGCCGGCCGCCAGACGGAATAACAGGTCTGAAAACGGCATATCTGAGAAAGGCATGCCTGAGGATGAAGTGTCCGCCAGATTTGATCCGGGCTTTTCCGGTTCTGCAGAGAGGAGCGTTATGAAAAAATCATTGCTGGAGATTATCAAATTCGAAATCTTTTTTAAGATTTTTGTCCTGTTTATTCTTTCTCCGCTGATGAACATGGCGCTCCATTTTTATTTCTCAAAAATCGGGATGGTTTTTAACGCTCAGATTCTCTACAGTCTTCTCAGGCCCAGTGGAATTTTATTAATCATCATCCTGCTCACGATTGCGTTTGTATGTATTTATTTTGAAATTGCCGTGATTATCCTGATCATCAACAAAAACATCAGGAATCTCGACTGTACACTTTCGGATGTGATGGACAAGGCATTTTCCGAAACGACGCATCTCTTCCGGCGCGGAAACTGGAAGGCAGCGCTGTTCTTTCTGTTGCTCATTCCTTTCGTTCATACCGGTTATGTGGATTCGCTTATACCGCGGCTCACGGTTCCGTCATTTATCATCGAGTCGCTGAAACAGTCCTGGTGGGGAATCTGCCTGATTCTGCTGCTGTACGGTTATGTGTTTTATCTGGAGCTGCGGCTTATCTTTGTTCCGGTGGCCATGGTGCTGGAAGAAACCGGCTATAAGCGCGCTTCGGAACTGAATGACAAGTGGTATCATCGTCTTCCGACCAGCCAGCTGCTGCTGCTCCTGGGGATGTTCCTGCTCTGGTATTTTGGCGATACGGCAGTCATGAATACGATACAGGAAGGGGTTCTGAAGAACAGCGACATAAGCTTCAAGCTCTTCAAGTATATGGTTCTGTCATCGTCCTATATCAGGGATCTGGGTTACTGGATTCTATTCCGGCTTTTGCAGATTTCGATGATGACCTGTTTTATCTACACGATGGAATCGGTCCTTTACTGTAACGGACGGCTTCCGAATCTTGACTATTCGCTTACACCGGACATCCTGCCCGGCAGCAGACTCAATACCGGCAATTCGACGATCCTGTCCTGGGACCGTTCCATGATCTGGTGCAAGGAAAAATATAAAAAATTCTGGCGTTCCAGAAAACATAAATGGGCGTATTATACCGGGCTGGGTCTGGTGATTCTGTTTTTCGTGATTGTGCTGTCAGTCAATCTGCCGCTCGTCCACAAGCCCTGGGTAATCGGGCACCGCTGTACCAGTACGGAGGTGGAAAACACCACTGAGGCTGTCACAGCAGGAGCCGCTCAGGGGGATGATTTCGGGGAGCTTGATGTTCAGCTCACTGCGGACGGAGAGCTGGTGGTATTTCATGATGAAAGTCTCAGACGGCTTACCGGGGTCGATGCCGAGGTCGGCGATCTGACGCTGGAGGAAATCCAGCAGCTGACACTGTATGAGAATGGAAAAACAGCTAAAATCCCGACACTGGCAGAGATGATCGAAGCTGCCAAGGCGACGCCGGAACAGATTGGCTTGCTGATCGAGTTAAAACCGACGAACGGCAATGACAAGGAAATGGCGGACAAGGTCATCAAAGTAGTTGAAGACGAAAATTTCGGCGACAAGGCGATTTTCATGTCCTTCAGCCTGACCAGCATGCAGGCACTGCAGCAGGTTCATCCGGAATGGTGGATTGGCTATACCGCTTATGGAACAGCCGGGACACTGGATGAATCGATCTGGAATTATGATGTGGATTTTCTGGCACTCGAGGAAAGTGATATCAGCTACAGCCTGCTGTCCATGGCCCGTGAAAATGAAATTCCGATTTACGTGTGGACAGTTGAAAGTCAGGAAAGTGCAAAGAAGTACTATGAAATGGGTGTTTCCGCAGTCATTACCAATTATCCGTGGGAGGCAAAGCAGGCCAGAGACAATTATCTGAGCAAGGGCTATCACACCTACGAATATGAAGGAGACGGCTACCCCCATGGATATGATTATTACAGCGAATACGAACAGTATAATCTGCCGTATGACACCAGCACCAGCTGAGAAACGAATCGGCAGGAAGTCTGTCATACCGCAAGGCGGCTGTACAAAAACTGTGACACCAGTGTTCAGGGAAACAAAAAAGGAAACCAGGTTGGTTTCCTTTTTTGTTTATAAGAGTATTGAAAAATCTATCTGTCTTCCGGGGTACCTCAGATTTCATGCATCAGCCGGAAGTAAAAGGCGATGGCAGTGAAAAATGAATCAAGCTCAATCCGTTCGTCCACGCCGTGCATCAGCCCCAGCTGTTCGGAGGTCAGCTCATATGGTGTAAAACGATAGATGTTCTGGCAGATTTTCTGGTAGCAGCGTGAATCAGTGCGGGCAGTCATCATGTACGGGCAGGGAACTGCATCGATCCAGGTATCGCGGACCACGTTGATCAGCGTATCCCACACATGACCTTCGGTAAGCGAGGTTTCTGTGGGTGGTCTGTCAGTCAGGATTTCGATAGTTACTTCACCGTTTTTAATCCGGTCTGCAATCAGGTCGCAGGCTTCTTCTGCCGTCTGTCCCGGCAGGATCCGCATATCGGCCCAGGCTTTGGCGGTTCCGGGCAGAACGTTGGTCATATCTGATCCCCGCAGCATGGTAAAGGCTGTGGTGGTCCGGAACAGTGCTGAGAACTGACCGCCTTTTTTACCGGACTGTCTGACCAGAAGCGGAGCGAACAGCCATAAATTGGCATAAACAAAGCGGTATTTAAACGATGCATAAGGACCGAGTGTATTGAACATATCCTGTACCGGCTGGATAAATTCACCCTTAAGCGGATGTCCCGCTGTGATCTCTATTGTGTGGGCAAGCTCGGTAACCGAGGTTCTGGCAGCCGGAGTGGAAGCATGGCCGCCTTTTACTGTACAGGAGAACTCGAGGTCTGCCTGTCCTTTTTCGGAAATACCGATCATGGCAGCCTGCTTTTCAACGCCGGGGAAAACACCGGTTACGACAGCGCCGCCTTCATCAAAAACAGCCGCAGGACGGATATTCTGCTTTTCAAACCAGGCTACGACATCCGGGCAGGACGGTCCGCCGGTTTCTTCTTCACCGGAAAAGGCGAAATAGATGGTGCGTTCCGGATTAAAACCGCTCCGGATCAACAGTTCGGCCGCTTCCAGGATCGAGCAGAGCGAGCCTTTGGTATCCAGGGTTCCTCGTCCCCAGAGACAGCCGTCTTTAACGCGGCCGGAGAAAGGATCGCAGCTCCAGTCTTCTCCCGGTGGTACGACATCATAATGGGCCATCAGAACGATTGGCGGTTTGTCGGTGCTGCCGGCCCAGGTATAGACCATTCCGGTTTTACCGGCAAAGCTTCTGGGGCAGAACTGCGTGATCAGCGGGTAAAGCTCGTCAAGCAGATAAATAAAACGTTCGAATTCCTTCCAGTCGGTGTCTTCATCATTCTTGTGCGAAACTGTTTTGCACTGGATCAGCTTTGAAAAGCGGTGAATTGCTGTTGTTTTGTCCGCTTCTGCCAGGCGCAGAATCTTTTTCCGTCGTACTTCTTCTTCAGGGGGCTTGAACATGGCTGTCCGTATCAAGAGCACCAAAAGAAAAATACCGATCAGACAGAGAATTATCGTCAGGATTAGTATTGGTGTTGTCATAAAGGTCAAGTTATCTTTTCTGTTTAAATTTCAATTGCAGCTGCTGCTATGGATTCGGAGCCGTGCCAGGGATCCGGCACAGTCATCCTGAACCGGTTCCGGTCACGCTTCCGTGAATTTTGTCTAATCGAGACAGACGGCCATGAAGGCATCGATTTCCGGGGGAGTCGGCATAACTGAAAGAGCCCCTTTACGGCTGGTAATCAGAGATGCGGCGGCATTGGCATATTCCAGCATGGCTTTCAGACCTGCTTCGTCAAAATTATCGAGACCGGTCTGCAGAACGGTATGGATCATATTGGCGCAGAAGGTATCTCCGGCTCCGGTTGTTTCAATGGTATCGGGATTGATAAAAGGTCTGCCGGTTACTTCCATGCCTTTGTAGAGGGCGATGCTGCCGTCAGGACCCAGCGTTACCGCTGCCAGCGGAATATCATACATGGCCTTGAATGCCTGAACAGCTTCAGGGATTTCGTCCTTGCCGGTCATAAACAAAACTTCTTCATCGGAGATTTTGACAATATCCGCCTGATGGAGGCCCCAGTCTATGGCTTCCCTGGCGTCTTCCAGGTCGTCCCACAGGGGCGGGCGCAGATTAGGATCGAAGCTGACAAGCAGACCGGCTTCTTTAGCAGTTTTTACAGCCAGTTCCGTGGCTTCCCGGATTTCGGGATCAGTCATGGAAAGTGTTCCAAAATGGAAATCACGTGAATTTCTGATGCCGTCCAGGTCGATTTCGTCTGCAGTCAGGCGCACATCGGCACCCGGTTTGCGATAGAATGCAAAATCACGGTCACCGTTCGGGCGTTTGTGAACAAAAGCCAGCGTGGTTGGAATCTGCGTGTCAAATTTAAGGTTATCCGTATTGATACCCAGACCGGCAACCCGGTCTGCGAGCATATGTCCAAAATTATCGTCCCCCACCTTGCCGATAAAGGCGGTTTTATCACCGAGGCTGGTCAGCATTGCCAGCACGTTACAGGGAGCGCCGCCGGGATTGGCTTCAAACAGAGGATTGCCCTGCGCGCTTGTTCCGTTTTCTGTAAAATCAATTAAAAGTTCTCCGAGAGCCGTAACATCAGTTTTTGTGGTCATTTCAGATTCCTTCTTGTATTAGTTTATTTTTATGTGAATTGCTGTAATTATCGTATAATCTGTAAGGTATCGCCATAGCGCCTTGAAAATAACAGATGATATTCGTTTACCAACTATTTTGATTATAATATCAGAAAAAGTAAAGTGGAACAAAAATCGGTTAAAAGTTGCTTACTCAGGGCAAAATTCTGAATTGAAGTGTAAATTTTCAAAGGGTACAATTATTCTATTGAATAATGCTCTGAGGATGCTTCAGCAGGCTTAAAGCTGTATGACTGAATGAGGTAGGATAATGGATTTTACGCATAAATTCGGAACGGGCCCGATGCCCGTGTCCAAGCTGATCGAAGAATATTTCCGTCCGGCCAAGGTACGCCGCACAGGCAGCCAGACGGGGCAGATGGGAAAGGTTTATTCAAATCCGCCCTTCAGCTTTAAAGAACAGGATTTCCTGAATAAATTTAAATATTTGTATGTGATCGGGAGAGAATTCGAAATTCCGCGCGAGGACCGGCAGAAAACAATCGGCACCTCCAACGTCCAGACCTATAAACGGCAGGCAGAGGAACTGATCAATCTGCAGAGCTGGAATGACCTGATTAAATTCGAAAAAGATCATCCCGGTACACTGGCACTGGTCCCCGGTCCCTGCCAGATCTGTAAAAAGACCCACGAAGGCTGCGGCCGGCCCAGAAACGAACCCTGCCATCATATGGATCTGATGCGGTTCTCGATGGAAGGAATCGGAATCGATACCGATGCCCTGGCAAAATTTGAACTGGGCCTGCTGCTGCGCTGGCCGGATGACGGCCGTCTTCCCCAGAAACTCACAGCCCTGATGGGGATTCTTTCCAACGAAAAAATACCGATGGATGAAATCAAGGCTTATTTTCCTGATGCCGAAAAAAATTTCCTGAATTTCCGGGAAAAGGAAAATCTGGATCCAAATATACTTTCTCCCGAAATCAAACGCCAGACCAGCTGGCTGGACAATCAGAAAAAGCAGCGCCGTGAGCTGGAGGATAAAGAAGGCAGGCGTACCGAATGGAGGGGATTCAAGAGCGATTCCCTCGATTCCGGAGACTATGTCAAAAATCAGATCTGGAAAACAGTCGACGAAGACAGTGACGAAACAGTCGATATTGAAAAGAAACAGGATGAAGGCGCAACCCTGCCATCCGAGCATCTGAAGAATGCACCCAGACCGGAAACCGAGCTGCCGACCGAACATATCGGCAACCAGACAAAGGAAACCGGGCTTCCATCCGAACATATCATTGTCAAGTGCAAGGATCCGGTCAGTGATAACGGAAATGGAGAACCGATTAAACTGCGGACAGTCTATGTCGCAGAAAATCAGGAACGGCGAAGCACCTTCCCGAAGGATGAAGACACTGAAACTGTGGAAAAGTCCGACGAAGAGGATGATTCAAAATATAAATGGCTTGGTTTCAAACGATCGGTCGATGAAGCAAATGAAAATTTCTACAACCGGCCTATCCCGAAATTCAGTGTCACAGAAGAAGAAAACGAGAGCGGAGAAGAGCAGGAAGGCGAACCGGCAGAAGCTGGAGAAACACCGGCTTCCGACATTCCGGTAGAGCTTCCTTCCTACAAAGCGGTTCTGCCTGAAGATGATGAGTTCAGTCAGTCCGGGAGTGTGCCCAAATGGAAGAGCAATCCGGCACTTCAGCCCGAAGAGGATGCAGCCGCAGAAACAGAAGAAACCGCTCCGGACTCCGGTCAGCCCGCCGATACAGACGGAGCTGATGCAGTGCTTTCGGAAACGCCGCAGTCCGGTTATGCTCCGGCACAGGAT
>JBMNSG010000036.1:0-18198 GCA_050945075.1 Eubacteriaceae bacterium
GGGACTGGTTTCCGGACTGCCGTTTGACAGCAGCAAGAAAGCCAGTGATGAGATCGATGCGCTCAAGCGTAATAAAAAGAGCATGCAGGATGCACTGGAACAGGCACGCCACAGTTACGACAACAGTGTGGCTGTACTGGCTGAACTGAATGGCAAAAAAACCAGTCTGGAAGAGCAGCTGAAGAAGCTTCCGGCAGTCGATATCGAAAGCCAGACAGCGCGCCGTCAGAAACTGACTGGCAGGAAACAGGTCATCGAGGATCAGCGGATCAAAACGGCAGGCAGAATTACCTCCAACAGCCATATTCTCGACGAGGTTGCAGAAAGCAGCAGCGAGCTGTCGTTGAAAGAACACAAATGGACCATGATTCAGTCATTGTCCGATACCGCCAACGGCAGTCTTTCCGGCAAGGAAAAGATTATGCTGGAAACCTGGATTCAGATGACCTGCTTCGACCGTATTATCCGACGCGCCAACACACGCCTGATGGTCATGTCCGGAGGGCAGTATGAGCTGAAACGACGGGTGGAATCCTCCAATCGCCAGAGTCAGAGCGGTCTGGAGCTTGATGTGATCGATCATTACAATGGTACAGAACGTAGTGTAAAAACACTCTCGGGCGGTGAAACATTTAAAGCTTCACTGGCGCTGGCACTGGGCCTTTCAGATGAGATTCAGTCGTCTGCCGGCGGAATCCGTCTTGACACCATGTTTGTAGACGAGGGATTCGGCTCGCTTGATGAAGAATCGCTGCAGCAGGCGATCCGCGCGCTGGCCGGATTGTCGGAAGCAAACCGTCTGGTCGGGATCATCTCTCACGTCGGGGAGCTTAAGGAAAAAATTGACCGGCAGATTGTCGTGACAAAAGAGCAGACTAGCGGCAGTAAAGCGGAAATAATTCTATAGAAGGAACCGTCAGATTCATAGAAGGAATCATCAGATTAAACGGAGAAGGCGGTTTGGAATATTTTATCCAAATAAATGTCGGTATCAGTTTGAATTGAGTGTCGGATATGAATGATAACAGGAATATAAAAACGCCCCGGAAAAACCGGGGCGTTTCTGGTATACTGATTCATTGAGCAGAATATGACTGCAGTTTTTAGTAAATTCAGTTGTTAAACTGTATAATAATTGAAACTGTCAGGAACGACGAGTGGACTGTCTGTTCTTGCACCATGAAATCAGAATAGCACTGCGGACAGAAACGTACAGACCGAAGGAATACAGGATTCCTCCGAAAATGCGGTAACCCGTAGTTTCTCCGAAAATGCAGCCTGTCAGCTCCAGTGCGAAATAAGCGACGATCACGTAGCTCAGAATTACGAGGCCGCTGTCAAGCCGGCCTGAACGTAATGCCGGTATTATTTTAAAACGGACAGCCCAGATCAGGGTGCCCAGAATCATAAGGGCAAAGGTGCCGGCCAGGGCGACAGCGCGCATATCCATGGCTGTCTGATCCCAGATGTATTCAGGTGAGATCACCCCGGTCAGGACCAGACCGTGAATAACGGCCATACCAGTAAGCAGCAGGACCAGAAGTCCGGGACTGTTATAGGCGGCTTTTCTGTTTTTAGCGGAAATCTGCCGTTGTCTCTGAGTTTTCATATAGAGTACCTTTCTACAGGGAATATGATTATACTGCGTCGGGCAGTTCATTTCACTATCTTAAGAATAACTTTATTGTAACACAATCATTACAGCATAAACAAGAAATATATAAGGAATAGAAAGAATCAGGAGGGATCATGAATTTTATGGACAGTCTGACAAGCTCCGCATGGGGGTTTGTTCCGATACTGCTAATTTTGTTCCTGTTTGCAGGAATTATGCTTGTTTTCTATTTAAAACCAAAGATCGATGAAATCACGGTTTATCTAAAGAGCATTGCGACTTCACTGGAAAAACTGTCGGATCGCATTGATCCGGAAGCGGAAGAATTCCGCAGACGCAATGAACCGCCACGCGGATACTGATAACAGCGCCTTTTCCAGCGCTGCATGCTCATGCTCAAAAGAAACGGACACAGGGACAGGGCTTTTTCCTGCAATAAAAACAGTGCCCTTTATTTCGGAACGGAAACGACGTTCGGTTTACATGAAGGCAGCGGCCTGTTTTCCGGAAGGACAGAAGGAGACAGGACTTTTTACACTTACAGCCGGTATTCTCTGTAATCGCCTGTATGGCTGGACACTGAAATCTGAAGAGATTCTTAAAATCGGCTTGGAAAACCTGGCTTCTGCTGTTACTGGAAAAGATGCTTCAGGGCTGCTTCCGCTGGAAATGAAGACGGTATATACTTCTGATCCGGCTGCGCCGGTACTGAGACAACAGAAGAATAATGGGGAAATACTGCAAAACAGTCTTTTCGAAACTGAGGAGCCTGCAAAAACAGACAGAATTTCAATCCCCGGTTCAGTTTTCAAAGATCTTCAAAGAGTGGTACAGGATTCATTTTCATTTGGAGATGCACGGAGCGCGCTTTTGAGCACCGGTGAACAGAAGGAATGCGGTTGTTTTTATACGCCAAGAGACCTGTCTTTTCTGCTGGCAGAAGCAGTCTGTTACAGAGATGAATGGAACCGGCCTGCGGATCAATCAGAAACTGCAGAAAATCGGCTTATTCCGGAAGTACTGGATCCGGCCTGCGGCGGCGGTAATCTGCTGCTCGCCGTTCTTATGCTGCTTCAGAAACGAGGCTTTGATTCGAAAGAGATTATTCCTCATCTGCATGGGTGTGATACAGATCCTGCTGCAGTGCTGGCGGCACGCTGTGCAGTTGTTTTTTCTGCCCGTGATACAGTGATTCCGGGAAACATATGCACCGGAGATCTGCTCAGTATCAGCAAAACAGATTCAGATCGTTTCGATGCGGTGATTATGAACCCGCCTTACCTCGGACATAAAGCACTCACAGAGCTCAAGACCAGTCTGGACCCCCGTTTCAGAGAAGTGTTCTCTGATAAAAGTGATTGTTCGTATTGTTTCTATAAGCTGGCGCAGGAACAACTGCGTTCAGGGGGCGTGCTGGCTGTTTTGAGCTCACGTTATTTTATGGAAGCAGACAGTGCCGCCTCGCTGCGCGAGTTCCTCATCAGTCATTTCACAATTACGCATATCATCGATTTTTACGGACAACGGCTCAAAGAATGGCCCGGCATTGACCCGTTAATCATGACAGCTATTAAAAAAACATTCCCGGATTCGATGCCGCATATAAGTTATAAAAACTCTGCTAAGGAGACTCGTGTTCTTGTGACCCGTCCGGATTACATCCCGGTCCAGGCAGTTTCCAGTGTTCATGCGGTCCATTCCATTCGCAGGGCGCTGGCGCTCTCCGGATCAGACGAGCTGCAGAAACGATCTCAGCAGGAAAATTCAAATTGTGCAGGTTCTGCAAGTCTGCTGTATGACCAGCCCGGTGATCCGATCAGTGAGAAGATACCTTTTCTGACATTTGAAAGCACTCTGTCAAATGAAAACACTTTGACCTGTGAAAGCACTCCGGCCGGTAAAAAGACTTTGCCTGCTGGAAATATTCCTTCAGTACGCGCAACGGCTGTACCGGTCTGGCATCCGCTCAGTCCGGAAGAACAGCTGATTCTTGAAACAGCAGCTAAAATCTCCAGAAGCTACGGGAAGTGCCTGGGAGATGTCTGTGAAAGCTTTCAGGGAATTATCAGCGGCTGTGATGCTGCCTTTGTACGCGGGAAAGATCATCCGGACTGCAAAACCATGACCGGTTATCTGCGGCCATGGATTAAAAGTACCGGGGTGTTAAGAGATCGCATTGACGGGGCACAGGGCCGGCTTTTCTATATTGGCCGGGCAGATAAACCTGATCCAGACCAGATTGCAGTACTGGAACCATACCGCAGCCGTCTTGAAAAACGCAGGGAAACCAGAAACGGCAGAATTCCCTGGTATGCACTGCAGTGGGAACGCAATCCCGAAAGCTTTATCGGTGTAAAAATTGTCTGGCCGTATAAAGCAGACCGGAGTGCTTTCAGAGTGGACCGAAGCGGTGCCTTTTTCTCGGCAGATATTTATGGAATGACCGTGAAAGATACTCATTGGGACCCGGATCTTCTTGCCGCACTGCTGAACACGCCTTTTTATGATCGATATTATAAATGTATTGGCAAAAAACTTGGATTTTCCCAGTACGAATATTACCCGAATACAGTCATGCGGCTCCAGCTCCCGGATCCGGATATACTGCGCGGCGCCATAGATCGAAACAGGGAAGCGGTTGTAGATAATTTTAGTTGTTGTGATATAATTAACTATCGCGGTCAATCCGGCAGTCAGAAAACAGAAGCGCAGCAACTGCAGCATGAACTGCAGCTGGCGCTGGACAGACTCGCGCGTCAACCCTGATGGCTGAGGGACGGTTGAGAAGCAGGATTGTGAAGAGGATTCCTGTAGCTTCAGCACGGGACTCCCGAAAACCATAGAATTATGAACTGCCGTTTCAAAAGTTTGAAAGAAGATTATGCAGCAGAATTTTTTTACACAGAATTACGAAGAGCAGATTAAAAGCAGAGCACCGCTTGCGGTCCGGATGCGCCCCGAAACGCTGGATGAATTCATCGGGCAGGGGCAGATTGTCGGACCCGGCAGACTCATCAACCGCCTGATTAAGGCGGACAGACTTTCATCTGCTGTTTTTTATGGTCCGCCCGGTACCGGAAAGACCACACTGGCTAAGATTATTGCCAAAACCACCAAAGCGGATTTCTATGAAATCAACGCCGTGACTTCGGGGAAAAAGGAAATGACTGAGGTGCTGGAGAAAGCACGAAACAGCCTTTCTGTTTATGGAAAACGCTCGATCATGTTCATCGACGAAATACACCGCTTTAACAAGGCTCAGCAGGATCTGCTGCTGCCCAGTGTTGAAGAGGGACTGGTGATTCTGATTGGCGCGACTACGGAAAATCCCTATTTTGAAATCAATTCACCGCTTCTGTCGCGTTCTACGGTTTTTGAATTTCAGAATCTGACCGATGAACAGGTCGTCGCGATTCTGAAACGGGCGATCGCAGATAAGGAACGCGGTTTCGGCCTGATGAAGGTGGAAGCGGAACCGGAAGCACTCGAACATCTGGCCCGTATTGCCGGGGGAGATGCCCGTCGTGCCCTCAATGCACTGGAGCTGGCAGTTCTCACCAAGGATAAGGACGATGCCGGCATCATCCGGATTGACCTGGCCACGGCACAGGAGTGTATTCAGAAAAAGGCAGTCGTCTACGACAAAAAAGGCGACTCGCATTACGATACCATTTCGGCTTTTATCAAAAGCATCCGGGGCTCGGATCCCGATGCGGGCCTGTTCTGGCTGGCTAAAATGCTGGAAGCGGGTGAAGATCCAAGGTTTATCGCCAGAAGACTGGTGATACTTGCTTCGGAGGATATTGGCAATGCTGAACCGATGGGGCTCCCGGTTGCAGTCGCTGCGGCGCAGGCGGTCGATATGATCGGTCTGCCGGAGGCACAGCTCAATCTGGCACAGGCAGTCACGTTTCTGGCCAATGCCCCTAAAAGCAATGCCAGCTACATGGGACTTTCAGCGGCACAGAAGGCGGTCCGCCATGATTCAGACGGACAGGTGCCTGCGCATCTGAAGGATGCCCATTACAGCGGTGCTCCCAAAATGGGACGGGGAATCGAATATAAATACCCGCACAATTATCCGGGCAGCTGGATTCCCCAGAATTATCTCCCGGACGATATCCGGGACGCCCGTTTCTACTATCCGACTGAAAACGGAAAAGAAGAAGAGGCCAGGGAACGGCTCGAAGAACATCTGACAGCCAGAGAAAATGCCCGTCAGAAAAAAGCTGCAGGCAGGGTTCCTGGTAAAACCAGAACCGGGACAGAACAATCTGCACAGACGAAGGCACCAGCCGGAAAAGCAGAACAGCAAGGAAAGGAATAACTATGACAAATCACGGTTTCCGGGAAATTTCCCGAGAACATTCAGATATACTCGATGCGGAACTGATCCAGCTCGAACACGAAAAATCAGGGGCGAGACTGGCTGCAGTCCTTACTGACGATTCCAATAAGGTTTTCCAGATCGGATTCAGGACTCCTTCCGACAACAGCACCGGTGTGGCCCATATTATGGAACATTCAGTTCTGTGCGGTTCCAGAAAGTATCCTGTCAGAGAACCCTTCGTGGAACTGGCTAAAGGCAGCATCAACACCTTTCTGAATGCCATGACCTACCCGGATAAAACAGTTTATCCGATTGCCAGCACCAATAATACCGACTTCCGCAACCTGGAAGACGTCTACCTTGACGCAGTCTTTTATCCGGATATTACTAAAAATCCCTACACCCTGATGCAGGAAGGCTGGCATTATCATCTGGAAAAGCCGGAAGATGAACTCACCTACAACGGTGTTGTTTACAATGAAATGAAAGGTGTTTTTTCCAATCCGGAAGAAGTACTGGATCGTCAGGTTTACAACCTGCTGTTCCCGGACACCATTTACGGAGAAGAATCCGGAGGAGATCCCGATCATATTCCGGAGCTGACCTACGAAAATTTCGTAAAATTCCATGATACCTATTATCATCCGGCCAACAGCTGGATTTATCTCTACGGCGACATCGATCTTGATGAACAGCTGGCGTATCTTGATTCCTGGCTTTCAGCTTTTGACCGCATCGAGCCTGACTCGGAAATTGCCGTACAGGCACCTTTTGAAGGACTCAGACGCGCTCAGTTCCCGTATCCGGTTACTGAAAAAAGCGAAGACGATGAAGACTACCTGTCTCTGAACTGGGTTCTGCCCGCCCGTCCCACGCTTTACGAAAATCTGATGTTTCAGATTCTGAGCTATGCACTGCTTAATTCCAATGCAGCACCGCTCAAAAAAGCGCTGCTGCAGTCCGGCATTGCCCGTGACATCAGCTACAGTCTGTCCACCCCCATGCTCCAGCCGGTCATGACGGTTGAGCTCAAGAACACCAGAGCCGGCAGGGCCGATGAATTCCTGCAGATTGTCCGCAATACGCTTACTGAACTGGCTGATCACGGCTTTGATCCGGAAGATGCGGAAGCGGCAGTAAATATTACCGAATTCAAGACACTGGAAGTGCTGGGCGGAGAAACCGGGACCGCTCCCAAAGGACTGCTCCTGGGTCTGGAAATGATGGAATCCTGGTTATACAGCGACAAGGCATTTGACCGCCTTGGATATGAAGGCCTGTTTGACAAAATCAGAGCTGATGTCCGCAGCGGTGCGCTGCAGCAGATGATTCAGAAGCATCTGCTCGACAACCCGCATCAGGGACTGGTTGCACTGGTGCCGGATGCCGATATGGCAGAAGCGCATGAACAGCAGCTGGCGGAAAAGCTGGCTCAGTATAAAGCAACACTGGACGATACAGAAATCAGCCATCTGGTGGACGAAACCAATGAACTGCTCAGACGTCAGAGTACGCCGGATTCGGCAGAAGCACTGGCAACCATTCCCAGACTTTCAGTTAATGAGATCGACAGAAAAGCGGTAACACCGGACTGGATCGAAAAGAAGGCAGAGGGTATTACCCTGCTGGAACATCCGGAAGCTACCAAGGGACTGGTTTATCTCGAATTCTTTTTTGATGCCGAATACGTTCCTTCTGTGAACATTCCCATGCTGTCCCTGCTCAACAAAGTGACGGGAAGAATCGGTACCGAAGCACTTACGTATGAAGAGCTGCTGCGGGAAACAGATCTGTACACCGGAGGAATCTCCACTTCTGTAGAAACCAATGAAGATGTAAACGGGGAAGTTGTCGCCAGCTTCATTCTGCATGGAAAATCAACGAAGGACAGAGTAGCGGAAGTCCTGAGGCTTGCCGGAGAAATGCTGCTGCATCCGTCCTTTGAAGAAAGCGACCAGATTAAAAGCATCATCTCTGAAACAAAACTTGCCAAACAGCAGCAGATTCAGAGCGCAGGTCATGCTGTAGCGGTTCAGCGGCTCTCCGCCGGTTATTCCGAATCTGCCAGACTTTTCGAAGAAATAGGCGGAATTGCCTTCTTTGACTGGATTTCGAAGATGGATAAAGAATACGAAGTCGAACAGGAAGAAATTGCAGACGGTCTGATGCAGACAATGCTTCAGGTTGTAAACCGTAATGGACTGACAATAAGCATCACCGCAGAACCGGAAGATATGGAAACCGTTGAAAAACAGGTTCTTGAATTTGCCTCTATGATACCGGAAGCAGAAACAAGAAAAAGGAAACACAGCTTTGGTCCGCTTCCGAAAAATGAAGCCTTTATGACAGCCGGCAGTGTTCAGTACAATGCTCAGGGCGGCAGCTTTAAGGATATTGCGGAATACAGCGGTTCCATGCTTGTCGCCAAAACGATTCTTTCCATGGATTATCTGTGGAACCGTGTCCGGGTTAAAGGCGGTGCCTACGGAGCCGGCTTCGGTATGAGCAGAAACGGCGATCTCTATATGAATTCTTTCCGGGATCCCAATCTGGCAGCAACATACGAAGCCTTTGCCGGTGTACCGGACTATCTGGAGCAGCTCGAGCTGCCTCAGGCAGAACTTGACAAATATGTCATAGGAACGATTTCTCCCAAAGAAACCCCGCTTTCACCTTCGATGAAAGCGACTCTGGCCAATACCATGCATTTTACCGGCATTACGGCAGAAGACAGACAGCGTGAACGCGAACAGATTCTCGACGTTACCGGAGAGGACCTGAACGCACTCGGAAAAACGGTCCGCACCGTACTGGAGCAGGACAGAATCTGTACCATCGGTTCACAGACAGCCGTCCAGGCAGATCAGAAGGAAACGAAGCGCTTTGGCGGGGTGCGGAATGTCGGTTAGAAAAACAGGACGTACGGCAGGAGTTTTTCTCTGTATATGCATTCTGATGATGTCGTGCATCACCTCTGTTCATGCGGCTTTCCCGACCTTTGATTCTTCTGAAGGAATCGTGGTGATGGAAACGCAGAGCGGCGATGTACTGGCTTCACAGAATGAAAATGATCAATTTTATCCGGCGTCGACCACCAAGCTGATGACGGCGCTGGTGATGATGGATCAGGTGGGAGACAGTCTGGACACCACGATAACAGTCGGTGACGAAGTCTCCCAGTTCGGCTATGAGAGCAGCACCGCAGGCCTGGAAGCCGGACAGTCGCTTAGTTATAAAGATCTGCTTTATGCCATGCTTCTTCCTTCAGGAAACGACGCAGCCGAAACTATTGCCGTTAACATCGGCAAAAAGCTGATGGGTTCAGATAAAGCAAAAACAGCTTCCTGGCAGGATGCTGTTTCCGCTTTTGTCGAAGAAATGAACAACAAGGCAAAAGAACTAGGCATGACCGGTACACACTTTGCCAATCCGCACGGTCTTTATGCGGATGACCATTATTCGACACCCTCGGATTTTGCAAAACTGGGTGCAGCCGCCTTTGCCAATGACGACATAAAAACGGCAGCCAGTACCAAGAAATACACTATTAAAAATCTGGATGGTACTGACAACGAGCTTAAGAGCACCAATCTGTTTCTGTTCGAAAACGCAGGAGATTACGGCGAACAGATCCAGGAGGGAAGTGACGACAATCCTTATTACGACGAGGATATGACCGCAGCCAAAACCGGTGCCACTGATGAAGGCGGACGCACGTTTGTCTATTATTCGGAAAAGAACGGAAAGAAAGTAATCGGCGTTATTTTTAAATCCAGCGGGAACGATATTTTCACGCAGTCTGAAGCTGCAGTAAAAGAAGTGATCGATAACTATACCCTGAAAAGCTGGACTAACGGCAGCTCCAAATACGGTGATATCCAGGTAGAGAATATCCACTTTACCGACGGAGACGTAATTACACTGGATGCCGGACAGGAAGTTTTCTCGACTGCTGAAGACAGTGTTGTCGGCAGCCTTACTGCAAAGGTCAAGTGGGATACGGAATATGTCACCGAAAACGGGAAGACACCCAAACTGCTCAAGAAGATTGAACAGGGTGACCAGGTCGCTCAGCTGCAGATCCTTGACGGCTCAACCATTGTAAAAGAAGTGCCGCTCTATGCTTCCAACAGCGTATCACCAAAGAACTGGACCGACTTTTTCGTCGATAATGCTTTCTGGATTATCCTGGGCATCGCATTAATCGCATGGTTCACAATATACAGAAGGAATAAAAAACGGGCAGCAGCCAGACGCAGAGGCCGGCTGAGGTAAATAGTCATACAAAAGAGGTCGTTACCGTAGAAGCATTTTTCTATCGGTATCCGGCCTCTTTTTGTATCTGTCAGATTTATTTGAAAGGGGATTCTTTCTTCGAGTGCTCAAAGGTCTTTATTTGTCTCCCTGACTATAAAATCAAGAAATTTCCGCGCTGCCCCGGGCATGGTTTCTCTGTTTCGCCAGGCAATAGCAACCGTGCGGCGCGGTGCTTCCTGAATCGGGCGGATTTCAAGACCCTGTTCGAAACCGTTCAGCACTGTCTGATACATCATCGAGATGCCCAGACTCTGGCGGGTCATGGCCAAAATGGTGTAGTCATCATAAACTTTATATTTGACCTGCGGAGTCAGTCCTCTGGCTGCAAAAGCAGCAAGGGGCAGGCTGTATTCTCCTTCGTCGAGAAGAATGAGCGGTTCTCCCGCAAGCTCTGTGAGTGACAGGACAGACTTCTCTGACAGCGGATGATCCGGCGGCAGGACCGCCATCATCTCATCGTCATAGAGCGGGGTCATTTCAACATCGCCTACAGCTTCTTTGTTAATAAACCCGAAATCAACACTGCCTTCCTGAATCCACTGCTGGATACCAGTGTATTCTCCCTGCCGCAGGATAAAGGTAAGGGAAGGAAACTGCTTCTGAAAAGCTTTCATTAACGGGGGAAGGACGGTCCGGCTGATGCTGGTAAAGGTCCCGATGGTGATGGTGCTTTTCTCGAGTCCCGCCATTTCCTGGCGTTTCTGCAGCAGTGCTTTTTCTGCGGTGTGTATGGAAAGCAGGTACGGATAATAGGCCTCACCGTCCGGTGTCAGCCTGATGCCGTCTTTTCGTCGTTCAATCAGGGTGGTACCGATTTCCTGTTCCAGGGCTTTGATGGTCTGGCTTACTGAGCTCTGTGAGTAACCCAGCTGCCCGGCAGCCTTTGTGAAGCTACCAGTTTCGATGACACTGCAGAAGATATCATATCGGGAAATCATTTAAACAGGCTCCTTTTCATTTCGGTATTCATTCTATAATCAGGA
Source organism: Eubacteriaceae bacterium (assembly GCA_050945075.1). Classification (GTDB taxonomy): domain Bacteria; phylum Bacillota; class Clostridia; order Eubacteriales; family Eubacteriaceae; genus UBA7485. The sequence continues at coordinate 11,246 of JBMNSG010000036.1, forward strand.
CTAAAGCGTTTTTGCTTTCACCCATGTTCCGGTATTCAATTCCGTATTTTTCTATTTTATATAAAGAGTATCCATATAGAGTAACCAAGTATTAAAATATCTTATGGAAACATTATAAACATTAATTTTATTGATGTTAATACACGGGCTATAATAAAAACAGAGACATAAAGATTAAAGATACAGGTGACGGAGAAACATGCAGGAAGACAGTTATTCATTACGATTAGAGGGAAACAGGAACATATTCAGGCAGGGGATGCGCGACGGCATTCCTATTGGCCTGGGGTATCTGGCGGTGTCCTTTTCACTGGGGATTACCGCAAAAAACGCAGGACTCAATCCTTTTCAGAGTTTTCTGGCCAGCCTTTTGTGCAATGCATCGGCCGGAGAATATGCAGGATTTACGCTTATTGCTGCGGGAGCGACTTACGTGGAAATGGCGGTGATGACGTTTATTGTCAATGCCCGTTATCTGCTCATGAGTCTGGCAATGAGCCAGCGGATCAAGCCGGGAACGAGCTGGATACATCGTCTGGTGATGTCGCTGGACATCACAGATGAGCTTTTTGCGATCGCGATTTCCCGTCCCGGGTACCTGAATCCGAATTATACATACGGCGCGGTACTGGTAGCAGCGCCTTTCTGGGCGGTCGGTACGGCACTGGGCTGTATCGCCGGGGAACTGATGCCGCTGCGGCTGGTCAGTGCTTTCAGTGTGGCGCTCTTCGGTATGTTTCTGGCCGTAATCGTCCCGCCGGCCAGGAAAAACAAGGTGATTGCCGGCCTGATTGCAGTTTGTTTTGCAGCGAGCTGGGCGGCGACGTATCTGCCGGGGATTTCCAGTATTTCCAGCGGCACGCGCACCATTATCCTGACGGTTGTTATTTCTGCAGCTGTAGCGATTCTGTTTCCGAAGGATGATGTCGAGGAAGCGCTGGAAGAATCAGAAGAGGAGATCCGGGAATGACACACAATATTTATATCTACATCCTGATTATGGCCGGTGTCAGTTTTGCCATCCGCATGCTCCCCATGACCCTGATGCAGAAACAGATTAAAAACCGTTTTATCCAGTCATTTTTGTATTATGTTCCATACGTCACATTATCTGTGATGACCTTTCCGGCCATTATCGAGGCGACACAAAGCCCGGTATCCGGGGTAATCGCACTGGTGGTGGGACTGGCGGCTGCCTGGTATGGAGCCAGTTTGTTCCAGGTTGCGGTATTCTGCTGCAGTGCAGTTTTACTGGTGGAATTCTTTATTGTATGAAAAAAGGGTCTGTTGCATCGGCAGAAAGAATCTGCCTGAGCAACAGGCCCTTCTTCATTTCAATCGGAATGAGAATCCAAACTGTTTTATGCTTTCTGGTTAAGGTCGCCCGCCGCTTTGATTTTCACGCGGTTGGTATTTCCGGCATAATAGGCGAGGGGAACATCTTCGACATCAATGATTTCGACGGTTTCGCGTATGGCACCGGCCCGGACGGCAATTTCCACAGCTTCGGCCCGCGCCTGTTCCAGAGCCTGTTCACGCGGGATCTGGTCATAGTCGATGAGCTGTTCAGAGGTTCCGCTTACTTTTGAAATAGCAGAGCCGATGGCATTGGCACATCCGAAGTGTTCGGGCTTGATTACGGCAGCTGCACCTGCAAGATGTTCAGGTAGGATAATAGAGCCGCCGCCTACGAGGACTACATCGATGTCTGCGTTGGAGACTTTCATGGTGTCAAGAGAATCTTCAGTGAGTTCACGGATTGCCGCCATGGCTTTGTTCGCAAGCTGCTGGGGAATATCAGCAACACGGGCAGGATCTCCGACTCCGGCCATACCCAGACGTACGGCAATATCGGTAGCGGTCATAATATCACCGCCAAATACCATGGCTTTTTCAGTAATTTTATAACCGACACTGTCAGGTCCGACAGTAACGGAACCATCCGGGTGTTCACGTACAATGGAACCACCACCCAGTCCGATCGACACAACGTCCGGCATTCTGAAATTTGTTCGTACGCCGCCAATGGTAACGGCAACGCTGGATTCACGAGGGAAGCCATTCTGAATGACCCCCAGATCTGTTGTAGTGCCGCCAACGTCGATGACCACCGCGTTTTTAAGCTTGCTCAGATAGGAAGCGCCGCGAATCGAGTTTGTCGGCCCGCAGGCAACAGTCAGGATCGGATATCGGCGTGCATGTGCCATTGTCATCAGCGTGCCGTCGTTTTGAGACAGATAAATATCCGCTCCTGTTATGCCTTCATCGGCCAGACTTCTGGCAAAACCTTCGGTAAAGCGTTCAGCTACCTGATACAATGCAGCATTCAGAATGGTTGCATTTTCCCGTTCAATCAGCCCCATCGAGCCTATTTCGCTGGATATCGAAATATGGACGTCTTCGCCCATCACCTCGCGACAGATCCGGGCCGCTTCTTTTTCATGATCATCGCGGACTGTGGAGAAGACACAGGAAATGGCAATTGAGCGGACGCCCTGTTTTTTCATATCTTCAAAGAAAGTACGGGCTGCATCGGCATCAAAAGGTGCGATTTCCTTGCCGTCATACTCAAAACCACCGCGGATGATGGTGCTTCCAACTGCAATTTTCCGGATATCATCCGCCCAGTCGACCATTGGCTGTATCCCCGTTGTTGCTGGTGCGCCGATGCGCAGGATGCCGACAGGGGCCAGGTGCCTGCGTTCGACAATGGCGTTGGTACACTGAGTGGTTCCCAGCATAGCCTGGCTGATTTGGGTGCGGTCGATGCCGTACTGTTTGAGTATGGTTCTTACAGCTCCGAGAATTCCATCGTAAATATCTTCTGAGGTCGGGTATTTAATTTCTGAAACGACATTCAGGTCTTCGTCTATCAGAACGGCATCGGTATTGGTGCCTCCTACGTCTATTCCGAGTTTATACATTATGCCTGACCTCCTTCAGATGTTTTGGTGCTGTCGCTTTCCGCCTGATCACTGGAACATTTGCCGGCCGGCTTATGATATCGCTTTGAACGTTCCTCAATGGGAATATAATCGGTATCGCAGCCGAAATAACGGGGACCGACCAGATCGAGTCCGGCAGGTGTTCGCCACATTTCAAAACATTTGAGCCCGATAAGCAGGACTCTTTTTCCGTATTTCAGTCCATCGGTGGTTACCGGGGTGAAGGTGTCAGTATCTACCAGGCAGATCAGATCAGGGACAGTGGCAAGTATTTCACCGTTTACCTGTGCGGTCAGATTTTCATTCTGAAATTCTACAAAAGCCTTTTCACCTTTGTATTCGCCGATTCCATCCAGGACAACACGGCCAAAATTGAAAGCTCCCCGTGTTTCCCGGAGCACATCAGTTATCTTTCCTTTAAAAAGCTTATAGCCTTCAGAAAATTCAAGAAAAGATTCTTCGGGTGTCCGTTCACCACTGTTTTTCACTGAACGTATGGCCTGACCGAGTTTCTGACTGCGTGTGACAATGTTTTTGACAGCGTAGTCTTTCATCTGCCGTCCGGTCATCGGGTACAGTGAAACTGAAACCGACCCGCCACAGCTCATGGTCACAGCTCTGGCCAGTTCCTCGGTCCATTTGTTGGTAATGGTGTTGAATATGACTGAATTCCCTTTTTCATCGGTCAGCGCCATTGGTGAGGCATCCATCCCGCCTATGGTAAAAGTCACCATTTGCAGTTCCGGAAAAGCGCGGCCCATACCATCGGCATCGACCAGAGGGACGTTCAGTCTGGCAGCAGCGGCAATCGGAAGCATGCTGTTTACACCGCCTGCTTCGATAGGCATAAATGCGTAGATTTTCTTCCCGAAAAAATTAGAGACCATATCATAGAGAGTCTGGTATTCTGTACCTCCGATCGCTTTTTCTCCCAGAATGGTCGGAGCACCCATCATGGCTATGGGGACAATCAGTGCATCGTCCGGGATTTCTTCCGGATCAAGCAGTGTAACCGGCCCACATTCCCGAACAGCTCCAATGGCTATCAGCTTGCCTATATAGGGATCGCCACCACCACCTGCACCCAAAAGTGAAGCGCCAAGAGCAATGTCTTCGATATCCTGTCTATCTATTTTTCTCAATTGATCTACCTCCTGTTTTTGGTTAAGAGTTTAATATTTATTATTCTGCTTTTTCTAAGTTTTCTTTCGTTTTTTTCTGACGAGAAAGTTTCATGAATCCTACATAACACAGCATTGAAACAAGAATACCGTTTATCGGCCCGATAAAGAAAGGAAGATACCAGCTGGCATTTGCTGGGAAATAGGTAAAAGTGCCGCCGGTCAGGCAGGCCACAAAAGCACCAATAATAAAAGCGGCCATGCCAGGACCATTTATCCCTTCACGAATTCTAAAGGTATCTTTATTTCCTTTATTGAGAATCCAGTAATCAGCAATCATTACACCCACAAAGGCTGGTACCAATACGCATAGTAATGTTAGAAAAGCCTGAAACTGATTCATGATTCCAACAGCAGCTAGAATTGTACCTGTAAGACCAGCTGCTGCAGTGCATATTCTGCTTTTGTTTTCATCCAATCCTAATAAAACAGAGAGGGAAAGTCCGCCAGAATAGGCATTTGTCACATTAGTTGTCCAGGTTGCCAGAATCAGTGCAATTAGTCCGATAGCTGGAACACCAGCTGCAGTGAGAACGACAGATATATCATACTGACCGGTCACGATGGAGAGAATGGCACCAATTAGCAGAATTAAAAGACCGGAAGGAAGGACACCAAGAATAGAAGATTTGATGACATCTCCACGGCTCCGGGCAAATCTGCAATAGTCTCCGGCAATGGAACCGCCAACAGCAAAAGAACCAACTGTCAGGGAGACTCCGGTGAGGATACTAATCGGTACAGCAGGAGTATAGTTTCTAATCAGTTCGATTCCTCCTGTTCCATTAATAGCAACAATTACTCCATAAATCAGAACAACAGCTAAAAGCGGTACTGCAATATAATTGAGCCACTTTAAACCTTTGAAACCGAAACAGGCTGTTGAAACCATAATGACGCCCCACACAATGGAACTGAGCCAAACCGGAATTTGAAGTCCAGTCATAGAAGCGATCATGGAGGAGAAGGATGATCCACAGACAGCTGCCTGAATGCCAAACCATCCAATGCAGGCAATGGCAAGAATGCTGCTTACAACATATTTTCCACCTTTTTCACCAAGCGCACCTCCTGCCATAACTGAAGTAGGCAGTCCTGTATCGCAACCCTGCATGCCCATAAAACACATATAAAAACAGACGATACCGTATCCAATGAGGATTGTGATCAGACATGTGCCGATAGTCATTCCAGTTCCGAGCATGCCGCCAACCATCAGGCAAGCCACGCAGATCATTGAACCGGTCCAGACCAGAGCAATACTTTGCCAGCTTTGTCGCTCAGTACTTTTGATTTGAAAATTGCTCTTTTTATCCATAATAAAACTCCTTATATAAAAATCAGCCGGATGGTACAGTCATCATAGCTGTTGAGAAAAGTATATCAGGAACTATTTTGAGATTAAATTGTCAGGCAGGCAGAAAAAAAGACCGAATCTGTTGTCCGAAAGGACAAAAGATTCAGTCGGAATCAGTCAAGTTCTTTTGGTGATCGAACCAGACGGGCTATGGCACAGGCGCGGTATAATGCAATGCTGTCGGGCATTTTTCCAGGATGAAAACCCAGATACCCGGTCATCCGCCGTATTCTGTATTTTACAGTGTTTAAATGGATATAAAGCAGCTCTGAACATCTTTTGAGACTGCTGTCTGCATCCAGAAGGTACGTCTCAAGTGTCTTACACAGTTCCTGTCCTTCGTGTTCGGATTCAAGCGGTGTCAGGACAGATAATGCATATTTCAGAGATTGCTCGCCTTCTTCGATCAGATGCCTGCAGTCTGCAGTAAATTCAAGTTCACCTAATGAGAAAAATTGTCTGTCCGGATAAATGGTCATGGCATCTTTGAGAAATTCATCGTGCAGCTGTCTGGCTTTGCGAACGTCACTGGTATTATAAAGCCCGGAACAACGTGTTACGTTAATCGAGGCGCCCTGTTTGTCTGCAAGCTCCAGAATGGTGGCATTCAGAGCGGCAGCTTCATCTGCTGAAGGTGTTTCCAGAAAGAGAAGCAGGCTGTTATCATAAAGATCCGCCAATATAACCGGACGTGAGTCTTCGGCAATACTGTGTGCCAGTTTACGATAAACAACGGGATCCCCATTCCATTGAGATCCTCCATTTATAATCCACATCTCATGAATTGAAGCAACATCGACATGAAAAATATCTGCCAGTCTGCGCATTCGAATGGGTTCATCCTGGAGAATAGCACGAACCAGTTCGTGAACAGCAATGTCTCCATATTCATGTTCCCAGAGATTCAGTCCCAGCCGGACGGTATCTGCTGTCTGACCTATGATTTCCTCGGAAAGCGTCTGTCCCTCCCGGATCAGGAATAAATTGAGTTCCTGTCCGCTTTCCGGATACAGGACCGTTCTGCGAATCCAGCTTCCGGCAATCTGAGTAAAGGGAATGGATCGGTTTTCGGGAACTGAATGGATAGTGTAAAAACTGCTTTTCAGCTCCAGCTCGATGCTGCGCGGCCAGGCAGTCATGTTCAGAATATGAAAGCTGCTGTCGGTCAGAATCAGTGAAGCCGACAGCCTGTCACTGAGCATTTTCAGAACGGTGGTAATCGAACGCTGATGTTCAGGCAGTCTGGACACGGAATCCAGAATGTCGGTCAGAATGGAATCCGCCTGCATGCGATCACGGACAATGCTTTCCATCACGTCAACAATGACCTCGCTGTAACGCAGATTTGAACGGTTTTCCGGCATTGAAATCAATACGAAATCACGCTGGTTTGCCAGATCAATCAGCCGCTGGTCAATTTTGGGCAGATAAAGCCCTACATAGTAGAGAATCAGCCCTACTTCACCGCCT
>JBMNSG010000037.1:0-17953 GCA_050945075.1 Eubacteriaceae bacterium
GAGTGACGGACCCGTCCCTGTGACGAGTTGTTCCGATTTCTCCGGCAGATCCGTTTCTGATTTTCAGAAAACGAAACAGCCAGATCAGGTCGTACTCGTATGAATCGAGTGTATGTCTTGAATAACCCTTGACTGTCAGCAGATAATCAAGGTAATCTCTGATGTATTTATTCTGTTCGCATCGCGTGTCCATAAAATTCCTCTTCATCTTCCGGATAAGTACCATGGATTATCTTACCTCAGAAAATGAATAAATATACGAATTTACCGTCCGATGTCTGGTGTTTTATCAAGAGAAAGCAGATTTTTTGCAAACAAAAAGCAACCATCCCGGTTCGAGATACCTGCTGTATGATATGCATATTATGCGCTTTTCTTTATATTTATTATATCAGGGCCATGATTCGTTTTCAACCCGTTTACATAAACTATTTTCATCATTTGTCAAGTATTTTTTTCAGCACGTTAAAGTGGTAACACGGAGAAGCAGAAGAAAGGTTCTGTGACTATGGTTTTTCTGCTTTTCCTGAGATAATGGAAAAAGAATGTTATGCGTTTCACAGGCAGGGACATGGAAGGTACCAGGTAAAACGTATCAGTCAAAACGGACCAGTCAAAATGTACCAGTCAAAACGGACCAGTCAAAACGGACAAAGGCGAAAGGAGCAGACCCTGTGTCAGACCGAAAACAGCTTACAGAAGAATATCCGGAACTGGACCGGCGGGTTGCCAATATGATGTGGACCGTTTCCGGACGATATGACGAGAAGCTCAGCGACGCAGAAAAAAACTGGTATTCCCGGGATTCTGCACTGTACTACGGGATCACCGCAGGCGGACGCAGGCGCTTTCTGGACTGGGATATGGTCAAAAGGTTTACCGTAAGCCGCAGCCGGAATGGTTTTGAAACGACAGTCCTGATGCAGCTGCTGCGGATTGTCACCGACGGGATTGTCGAGAAACAGCTGATCCGGGAGCGCCCGGGAATTGAAACAATCCGGCGCAGTGCTTTCCAGGCTGCCACAGAGCAGTTCATGAAGCTGCACACCGGCGATCTGATGGAGAAAACCGTTCTCATCGATTCACTCCGCAAGGCCGGAAAAAATCCTGCAGCAGACACTCGCACCGCCGGTCTGCTCCATCGTCTTGACGAGCTCAAGGGGGAGACGGATACCGAAACGGTACTGCGCGGAATCGAAGCTGTCTATCTCGACTATTTCCCGCTTCTGGAGTCCGATGGAGAAGGCAGCTCCGAAGGAACCGGCACAGGTTCATCAGGGAAGAATCAGGGGAGTGACTTCAACGATTTTATGTATGAAGAACTGTACAGCGAGGAAGAACTGGCAGAGGCGGAAGCATCCCTGGAAGAAACCGCCCGCAGTCTGCTGGAAGGAACCTTTGAAGAACCCGGTGTGCTTGATACCTGCTCACCGTCACGGGTGATCCGCATCCGTGAAGAGGACCTCGAGGAAATCTATGCCACCATCGTCCGGCAGTTCGGACAATCCTACCTCAAACCGGGTGAAATCATCGCCCTGCAGAACCGGACCTGCCGCGGGATCCACGAAAACTGCCGGATCCTCATGACCGACGGCGTCCTGCGTTCCCCATGCGATAATGATTTCCGTACCGCCTATGTCCGCAGGCAGATCGAAAAAAACCTGCTCACCTGGCATGCCGGAGAAAACATCTACCGCCGCATCATCAGCAAGCTCACCGAAAGCATCCGGCGCACGCTGCTGCAGGAAGAGGCGCCCGACCGCATTCTTTCCGACAACGGCACCATCGTACCGCCCCTTTTGTGGCATATCGGCCGCAGCAGCAATAACCGCGTGTTCACCCGCAGCATCGACAATGCCAAGGGACGCTACGTGGTCGATATTCTCATTGATTCCAGCGGCTCACAGAGTAAAAATCAGCACAAGGTCGCCGTTCAGGGCTATATCCTGACCGAAGCGCTTACCCGTGCCGGCATTCCGGTTCGGGTCAACAGCTACAGCAGCTTTATCGACTATACGGTGCTTACCCGTTACCGGGATTACGATGCGCCGGTGAGCCAGAACATCAATCTTTTCGAATATTTCGGAACCGGTAACAACCGGGACGGCCTGGCGATCAGAATTGCCGCTGACGGACTGGCCAAACGCCCGGAAGAGAATAAAATCCTGATTGTACTCAGTGACGGCCGCCCCAACGATATCCAGATTGGCGCGGGACGCAGGCGGGATCTGAACCAGGCTTATCAGGGGATGAACGCGGTGCGCGACACTGCACTGGAGGTCCGCAGGGCCAGGCAGGCAGGGCTGATGGTGCTGGGAATCTTCACCGGCAGCCGCAGGGACCTTCCGGCAGAAAAACTGATTTACGGCAATGATTTCTTCTTTATAGAAGATATACGCAGGTTTGCAGAAACTGCTATACAATATATTAAACGGATTATTACAGAATAGACTATGAATATTGCAGAAAAACTAAGAGAACAACAGGTCAGTGAAAGTCTGATCCGCGATGCAGCGGCTTTTTCCGATAACAGCGAACTCAGTCCGGAGCTGACAGCCCGGATTCCGGATTCACCCACCGTCTTTTACGGGCGCGGAATCTGGGAAATGTGCATTGCTGCCATTCTGGAGGGAGAAAACATTCTTCTGTCCGGACCTAAGGCTACCGGCAAAAACGTGCTGGCCGACAACCTGTGCCAGCTGTTCGGGCGTCCCCAGTGGAACACATCCTTTCATATCAACACGGACAGCGCCAGTCTGATTGGAACCGATACGTTTATCGACAACGAGGTGCGCCTGCGCCGCGGCTCGGTTTATGAATGCGCGGTAAACGGAGGCTTTGGCGTCTTCGACGAAATCAACATGGCGAAAAACGATGCACTGGTGGTGCTGCATTCGGCACTCGATTACCGGAAAATCATTGACGTCCCGGGTTACGAGAAAATAAACCTGCATCCGAAAACCCGCTTTATCGGCACTATGAACTACGATTATGCCGGAACCCGTGAGCTCAATGAAGCCCTGGTTTCGCGCTTTATGGTGATTGACATTCCCAGCGTTGACACACCGGTGCTGATGCAGATCCTGACGGATGAATTCCCGGATGCACGGGAGGCTGCACTGGAACAGTTTGCGGGCATCTTTACCGATCTGCAGGAAAAGGCTTTTCATTCCGAAATATCGACCCGCGCAGTTGATCTGAGGGGAATCATTGCCGGACTCCGGACGGTGAGACGCGGGCTTTCGCCGCAGCAGGCTATGGAAATGGGCCTGACCGGAAAGACATTTGACCAGTACGAAAAGGATGTTGTAGGCGACGTGATCCGGATGCGCCTGCCGGACAGCTGGAAATCAGAAGACATTTTCAACAGCTGAGTGAATCATACCAGTCTTGCCCGGCTGAACAAAAAAGCATCAGGCTGATGCAGATGCCTGCAGGCAGAAAGAAGTTGCACCGTAAGCAGGCCTGTAGTCTGCGGGTCCGGATCAGCTGTAATAACGGCCGCATACAGAAAAGAAGAGGTGAACGGAATTGGATTTTTGTGAACGGACAAAATATGTGCTGGCAGACTCTGTCAAAGAGCTGATGCAGACCATGCCGCTTGACAAGATTACGGTAAAGGAGATCGTCGCCAACTGCGGAACGACACGACAGACTTTTTATCGTAATTTCAAGGACAAATATGATCTGGTGATCTGGTACTTTGACAAGATTATCCAGAAAACAATCCGCAAAATGGGCGTAAGCCTGACCATGGAGGAAGCCCTGGTCACCAAGTTCCGCCTGATGATCCAGGACCGCGACTTCATTACCTCTGCCTTTTCATCCTCTGACTATAACAACCTGCTGGACTACGACCAGAAGTGCATTTTCGAATTTTATAAAGACATTGTATCCAGGAAAACCGAACTGACTGAAGAACTGATTTTCCTGCTGGATTTTTACTGCAAGGGATCAATGGGACTGACAGCGGAATGGGCCAAGGACGGCATGAAAATGGCTCCGGAGGAAATGGCTGCGCTTCTTATCGAAGCCATTCCCCAGAAGCTCGAGCAGTATATGAGCGACCTGTCCGAATATCACCAGGCCTGAGCTTTTCCCGGACACAGGCCTCACCAACGCGGTGCGTCATGATTACAGACGGGCCCGTATGTCTCGTTTCTTGTCATTTAAATGTTTTTATCAGCTTTTTATACACCTGGGCGTGAATGTCGCATAAGATGGCATTCACGCTTTTCTGATTCTTGTAAAGGTCCTCATCGCTCTATATTATGGAATTATAAGAAATCCAATCGACCAGGGGGGGTATGGAGCAATGAGTGAAAAGATACCGGAAACAGCTAAGGTAAGTGTACTGACAGGGATTAAGGAAATGACAGTCAAGGAACTGCCGATTCCGGAAATCAATGATGATGAAATTCTTGTACATGTAGAAGGCTGCGGCATCTGCGGAACCGATGTTCATGAATATAAGGGTGACCCGTTCGGATACATTCCGGTTCAGCTTGGTCATGAAGGGACAGGGACCATTGTCAAGCTCGGTAAGAACGTCACCAAAGACTGGAGCGGCAAGCCGGTCAAGGTGGGCGACAAGATTGTTACCGGTCTGCGTCCGTGCGGTAAATGCGAAATCTGTCTGAAAGAACCTGAAAAGATTCATCTGTGCGAAAACGGTGAAATCTTTGGCCTGATGCCGGGTGAAGATCACTATTTCAACGCCTGGTTCGGCGAATACATGAAAGTCAATGCCGGCGGCGTAATCTTTAACGTCAGTGACATGGATCTGGATTCCCGTCTTCTGATTGAACCATCTTCTGTTGTGGTTCACGCCGTGGAAAACGCCAAACAGATTTTCGATTTCAAGCACAATTCCTATGTACTGATTCAGGGCTGCGGACCGATTGGCCTGCTGCTGCTCACACTGGTTCGTACAATGGGCGTCCGCAATATTATCGCCGTAGACAGTGATGAAAAGAGACTGGCGCTGGCGAAGGAACTGGGCGCGAAGGAATGCATTAACTTCATGAAGGAAAAGGATCCTGTGGAAGCCGTTAAAGCGGTTACTCAGGGACGCGGTGCGGAAATGGCTTTCCAGTGCACAGGCTCACCAAAGGCTGCCAGCATGATCTGGAAATATGTACGCCGCGGCGGTTCAATGTGTGAACTGGGCTTCTTCGTCAATAACGGCGATGCTACCTATAATCCGCATCTGGACATCTGCAACAAGGAAATCAAGGTTACCGGTTCCTGGACCTATCAGTCAAAGGACTGGGTCCATGCAACGGAATTCCTCAAGGAAGCAAAAGACCGGGGACTGCCGGTTCAGAAGCTGATCACACACAGATACGGCATCGAAGACATGAACGACGCCATGGAAATGAATATCAGCATGCAGGGATGCAAGATCGCCTACATCAACCAGAATTATTGATCTGTTCTATTGCAATTCAATCGATGAATTGCCTCCACATGAACGCCCGGACAAACCGGGCGTTTTTTATTGCACATCATCAGCCTGACAGTTCATATTACATCGAGAACACAATACCCGCCACTGCCGCCAGCCCGATAAATACAACCGGATGCCAGTTCAGTTTCTTCCTGGCCAGAAAGATAACCGCAGCCAGCAGAATCGACTTCCAGACAAACAGGTCGGCAATATTGCCGCTAGCCGTAAAGGCGTCGGTATTGAGCAATGTCACCTGAATGACTGTAACAGCCGAAACGGTAATCAGCCCCAGTGAAGCCGGACGCAGGCCGTAAAAAATCTGTCCCACCAGCGGAGAGTCCTGGAAGCGGCGCATGCCTTTCGCGATAATCAGAATCACCAGGATCGAGGGGAGAGTCAGTGCCAGTGTTGCCAGTGCGGCGCCGCTTACACCGCCCGTCAGGTAACCGGCGAAGGTCGCCATATTGAGACCGATCGCACCGGGGGTGCTTTCGGAAATAGCCAGCATATTGACAATATCCGTAGACGTAAACCATCCCGTCCTTGCCGAGAGATCGTACAGGAAGGGGATCGTCGCCAGTCCTCCGCCGATGCTGAACAGGCCGATGCCGAAGAATTCGTAAAACAGCTGCCAGAAGATCATGATAGATGTTCCTTTCCGGTCTTACGTGCCCTCAGAATCAGGACACCGGCAGCTCCGGCAAACAGAACCAGCACAACAGGACTGAGTTTGATGGGAAGCCAGGTTCCGCCCAGGCTCAGGGCAGCGACGACTGCAAAAATCAGAAAAGAGGGAAGATCCACTACTGATGTTTTCCAGAGATTCACGACCGCTTCACAGATGAGGACTACCACGCATGCCCTGACACCTGCCAGTGCATGGACAACAACGGGAATCGAGGCAAAATTCCGGAGTCCGGCAGAAATCACAGTCAGCAGCACCAGCGGAACCGTAATAAAACCTATCGTGGCCATAAATCCTCCGGTAACCCCACGCCGTTTGTAGCCGATAAAGGTCGAAAAATTCACGGCAATGATGCCGGGCGTGCACTGTCCGACCGCAAAATAGTCCGCCAGTTCCTCGTCAGTACACCAGCTCCGGCGCTCAACAAATTCATCCTTCAGAATCGGAAGCATGGCAAGCCCGCCGCCAAAGGTAACGCTGCCCACTTTCATAAAAATAAAAAACAGATCCAACAGTTCTTTCATAGACTTCCTCGTGATAGATATTCTTGCAATTCATTGTTCAATTCATTGTTTCTGGTTTCATTATATTCTGATTCTTCCCATACGAATAATACTGTATAATTGTATCTGCCATATCGTTATAATATGGGTAGAAAAGAACAGGGAGCCGGAAATACTGGAATTGCAAGGCCGGAAATATTCGGAATATACGAATGAATATAATCACAGGAAGAAAATCATGAGAACAGAACAGATGGAGTGCTTCGCCGCTGTTGCAGAAACAGGAAGCATCAGTGCCGCCGCCAGAAAATTAAACATCTCACAGCCGCCGTTGAGTGCGGCCATGAAGAAAATGGAAGAAGAAATCGGCACCAGGCTTTTTGAACGCGGTCCCCGTCATATTACCCTGACACCGGCAGGATCTGTTTTCTATAAACGAGTGCAGGCGATCCTGGAGATGACAGACAGTGCCGTGAGGGAAGCCGCGGAAATCTCCAGCCGCAGGCTGCTGCGCTTTGGAATTACACCGACATCAACTCCGGCCCTGATCCCGTATTTCAAACGCTACTGCGACTTGCACCCGGACGTCCGTTTCGAGATCTATGACGGCAGCAGCCTGACCCTGCGCGAACAGCTGCTTCAGGGACGCTTTGATCTGTGTACGCTGCGTACGCCTATTCCATTAAACGGTATCTGCAGCCGGGTCTTCCGCAGAGAGGGGATGATTGCCGCTGCTCTTCCCGGTTTTCTGGATTCGGATGATGATCTGGACGGTGAAAGCCTGAGCCGATATCCGCTGATCATCTACCGCCGATATGACGAGCTGATCCGCAGTGCACTCAGGAACAATTCCTTCCTGATCACTGCCGAGTGCGATGATGCCAGGACCGTCCTGATGATGGCAAGGGAAGGCATCGGTGTTGCGGTGTTTCCTGACTCAATGCTGCCGCTTACTGACGGTCTCGAGGTCCGGAGAATTAATGAAAAGACACTGGAAACGGATATTCTGCTGGCCTGGCGCAGCGGCAGTCTGAATGCTCCGCTCCGAGAATTCCTGGATCTGGTCAGTTAAAAGGCAGCCAATCCGTTCAGCCAGAGGCCTTTTTGATGCTTTACGCATTATATTTCTAATTATTATATATCGTTAATGCTTTTCGCATCTTCTCAGGAAAGGATAGACACAATAACAGCGCAATATACTATTCGTCTCAATCTATACTGAAAGCCGTGACCCGCCAGACTGAAAGATGCCAGTAAGGTATCTCCGGATGTATACAAACGCAAAAAACAGGTCTGTTCATGAGCCGCAGGTAAAGCGGTTCTGAACGGACCTGTCTTTTTGATTTTCTTTATCCCTGAAATCTATTCGTCAATTTCGAAAATCAGATCGAACGCAAAAACATCATTGGCATTGAAATTCGTCGGAATATAGCCGACATAGGTGTAGCCTTTGGCAGCATATTCATCGATGAGATCACGGTGCGCCGTCAGGACTCTGGACTTGAGTGTCAGTTTGCTTTTCACCGTCACATATTCATACTTTTTCATCCTGTAACCCCCTTTTCTTCTTGTTTTAGTTTTTCATATTCAAAGGAGCCTGTCCAGCCGGGATTCTCAATTTATCACAAAGCCCCTTGCAATTTTCATAAAGCCGGCGGATAATATGAACGAAAACTAAAGAGCGGGGAGCTTGTATAACAGGCTGAGAGGAAGGTGTTACCTTCGACCCATTACCTGATTTGGATAATGCCAACGTAGGGATGCCTGAGAAATTTTGAATGTCATTGCGGGAAGCTGCCAGATCAGCTTTCCGCTTTTTTTATGCGCGAAATCAGAACGGCCCGACAGGCTGTTACTGCTTTCGCTGAACCTGGAAAATAATCAGGAGGAAATTGAATGGTAAATGTGAATGGAACCGGAAAGGCGGTTGCAGGCCAGACTGTCTCACAGCTGCTGGAAAGCAGCAGTTATGATCCTGCACGAGTTGCTGTGGAATGCAATGGAGAAATTGTTCCCAAAGCCCGTTACAGCGAGACTGTTCTGAAGGACGGGGATTCGCTTGAAGTTGTGAGCTTCGTGGGAGGGGGCTGATATGATACCGAAAAAAGAAGAAATCCTGGCATCGCTGGCCCAGCGCCACGGTGCGGAACGTCAGCAGAAACTGAACGCAGCTACAGTAGCCGTATGCGGGCTGGGCGGACTGGGCTCCAACATTTCCATCTGCCTGGCGCGGGCCGGAGTGGGCAGGCTCATCCTGACCGACTTTGACCGGGTAGACATCAGCAATCTCAACCGCCAGCAGTACAAAGCAGATCAGATCGGCCGTTTCAAGACAGAAGCGCTGGCGGAAAATCTGCATGAAATCATGCCCTATACCGAGCTGACTACCCATACTGAAAGAATTACGGACAACAATCTGGCCGCGCTTCTCGGTGAAGCAGATATCATCTGCGAAGCCTTCGATGTTGCGGAAAACAAGGCGATGCTGGTGAATGGTGTTCTGGAACAGCTGCCGGACAAGCTGCTGGTTTCCGGATCCGGCATGGCCGGGTTCGGCCCCGCCAACAGCATTGCCACCAGACGGATCGGCAGCCAGCTGATTCTGTGCGAAGACGGCAGCAGCGATGTCAGTGACGGCATCGGCCTGGTCGCTTCCAGAGTCATGATCTGCGCCGCCCATGAGGCGCATGCGGTAATCCGGCTGATCACCGGAGACACAGAAACTGAGAACTGATCTTACAAAAATTCAGTCAACCAAAAGAACCAATCACACAAAATAACCGGTCTTACAAGAGAACCAGTTATACAAGAGAATCAATAAAGCAAAAGGACAAAATATGAAGACAGAAGATAAGCTGATTATCGGGGGACATGCATTCAATTCAAGATTTATACTGGGATCCGGCAAATACTCGCTGGATCTGATCCAGGCAGCTGTGCGCGATGCCGGGGCGGAAATCATCACCCTGGCTGTCCGCCGTGCCAACACCAGGGACCATGAAAACATCCTTGATTACATCCCGGAGGGTGTCACCATGCTTCCCAATACCTCCGGTGCAAGAACTGCCGATGAAGCAGTCCGGATTGCCCGCCTGGCCCGTGAACTGGGCTGCGGTGATTTCGTTAAGATCGAAATCATGCGCGACAGCAAATATCTGCTGCCCGACAACGCGGAAACCGTCAAAGCAACACAGATTCTGGCGGATGAAGGCTTCGTGGTCATGCCGTATATGTATCCGGATCTGAATATCGCCCGTGATCTGGTCAATGCCGGAGCCGCTGCCGTAATGCCGCTGGCCTCGCCGATCGGCTCCAACAAGGGACTGGCTACCCGTGAGTTTATCCAGATTCTGATTAACGAAATAGATCTGCCGGTTATTGTCGATGCCGGAATCGGACGCCCGTCCCAGGCCTGTGAAGCCATGGAAATGGGAGCGGCTGCGATTATGGCCAATACTGCACTGGCAACTGCCGGAGATCTGCCGCTGATGGCTGCCGCTTTCCGTCTGGCTATCGAAGCCGGGCGCGATGCCTATCTGTCCGGACTGGGACGGGTACTGACCCGCGGTGCTTCCGCCTCCGATCCGCTTACCGGATTCCTCGGTGCCTGAGCAGCTGAGTCATTAAAAAGGAGAGCATGATGGAAAACGAATTTCTAATCGATTCCGAATACTTGTCAGCGGGCGCGCTGGCAAAAAAACACCGTCTGGAAAATGATCCGTCCTCGCGCCGCGACCCCATGGAATATCTGCCGGGTATGGAGCAGATCGACTCTGATATCTGCGAACGGGTTCTTTCAGAAATGAACAGCTATGATGCCAGTGCTTATACAGCCAGAGATGTCCGGGCTGCACTGGATCATGAAATCTGCAGCCTTGACGATTTCAAGGCACTGCTTTCACCTGCTGCCGAACCTTTTCTGGAAAAAATGGCGCAGAAGGCGCAGCGGGAAACGCAGAAGCATTTTGGCAATACCGTCTATCTGTTCACGCCGCTGTACATCGCCAACTACTGCGAAAACTACTGTATTTACTGCGGCTTTAACTGTTACAACCACATCAAGCGCATGAGGCTTACGATGGAACAGGTTGAACACGAAATGAAGGTCATCGCCGACAGCGGCATGGAAGAAATCCTGATCCTGACCGGCGAAAGCCGCAGCCAGAGTGATGTTGAATACATCGGCGAAGCCTGCAAGCTGGCACAGAAATACTTCCGGATGGTGGGGCTGGAAATCTACCCGGTCAATACCGATGAATACCGCTACCTGCATGACTGCGGGGCAGATTACGTGACAGTATTCCAGGAAACCTATGAACTGGAAAAATATGAAACCCTGCACCTGCTGGGACACAAACGGGTGTGGCCGTACCGCTTTGAAGCCCAGGAACGGGCTCTGATGGGCGGGATGCGCGGCGTCGGATTTTCGGCACTGCTGGGACTGGCGGATTTCAGAAAAGACGCGCTGGCCACCGCACTTCATGTCTGCTATCTGCAGCGCAAGTATCCCTGGGCGGAAATGTCCCTGTCCTGTCCCAGACTGCGTCCGATTATCAATAACGACAAAATCAACCCGCTTGACGTCGGAGAAAAACAGCTGTGCCAGATCATCTGTGCCTACCGCCTGTTCCTGCCATTTGCTGGAATCACCGTTTCCTCCCGTGAAAATGCTGCGTTTCGCAACGGCATTGTCAAAATTGCAGTCACCAAGGTGTCTGCCGGGGTATCAACCGGCATCGGAGACCACGAAAGCAAGTATACCGGTAAAGATGCGGATGCAGCAGAAGGTGATGAACAGTTTGAAATCAGCGATACCAGAAGCTTTGATTCCATGTACCGGGATATGTCGGGCGAAGGCCTGCAGCCGGTGCTGAACGACTATCTGTATGTCTGAGATCCTCTGTTTTACCAGCCGCAGCCTGTGCCGGGAAAATGTTCCCGGGACGGTTCAAAGTCGTTCAGACTGTGAGCAGCAAACCGCCGGTTTTCTCAAACGCATAGACGAGATCGCTGCCTGCCAGCCGGCCGCCATCGTGCTGCGTGAGAAAGATCTGCCTGAATCAGAATACAGTGAGCTTGCTGCCCGCGTTCTGGCTGTATGCCGGGCCCGCCGCATACGCTGTATTCTGCACAGCTTTGTTGCGTCAGCAATCGATCTGGGAGCGGATGCGATCCATCTTCCGCTTCCGGAGCTCCGTAAACTGACAGAGAACCAGAAGGACTGTTTCAAGACAATCGGCGCTTCCTGCCATTCAGTGGCAGATGCCAGAGAAGCCGAAGCTCTGGGCTGCACCTACATTACCGCCGGCCATATTTTTGATACAGCATGCAAAAAAGGACTCCCCGGCCGGGGAATCCCTTTTCTGAAATCTGTTGTCGATGCTGTTGACATTCCGGTTTACGCTATTGGCGGAATCGGTCCTGAAAATGCAGGAGCTGTTCTTGAAACAGGTGCTGCAGGAATCTGTGTGATGAGCAGTGTCATGCAGTGCCCGGATGTCGGAGATCTTTTCAGACAGCTGGAATCCGCCGCTGAGTAACTGCATCACAGATACTGGTACCGGTTTTTATATCTGGCATAAAGCCCGATTACGATAACCAGTGTCAGCATTTCGGCTGCAACCACGGCCAGCCAGATGCCTTCGATCCCGAAAAAACGGGGAAGGATCAGAATCGCGCCAATCTGAAAAACCAGAGTTCTCAGGAACGAGATCAGAGCCGAAACAAAACCGTTGTTCAATGCCGTGAAGAAGGATGAGGCAAACATGTTGAAGCCGCTGAACAGGTAGGAAATCGAAAACAGCTGCATGGCATGCGTTGTCATGGCCAGCAGCTCTGGATCATAGCCGACAAAAAGCCTGGACAGTGGTGTCGAAAAAATTTCTGCGGCAAGCGTCATGACAATGGATGTAATTCCGATGATGATGTTGCTTTTGCGGAACAGGCTTTTCATTTCCAGATGATTGCGTGCACCGTAGTTAAAGCTGATCACCGGCGCACTGCCAATCGAATAGCCCATGAACACCGCTGAAAACACCAGCATCGCGTACATGATGACGCCGTAAGCTGTCACTCCGTTTGCGCCAGCCAGCTTCATCAGCTCAAAATTATAAAGCATATTGACAATCGAAACGGACAGGTTGGTCATCAGTTCCGATGCCCCGTTGGTGCAGCTCTGCAGCAGGGCCCTGCCGTCCCAGTGAAACCGGGTCAGACGCAGGGTGCTGTCGTTTTTGCGGGAGAAATACACAAGCGGTATTACTGCACCGACTGCCTGGCTGATCCCCGTTCCCAGAGCGGCCCCGCCGATGCCCCAATCCAATACGCAGATAAACAAGTAGTCCAGAATGATATTGGTCAATCCCGAGGCTATCGAAAGCTTGAGTCCCATTTCCGGTTTTTCCGCTGCAACCAGAAAAGTCTGGAACGTAGTCTGGAGCATGAAAGCAGTCATGAAAACCAGGGCGATCACGCCATAGGAAATGCAGTCGGGCAGAAGAACATCCGTTGCCCCCAGAAATCTCGAAATCGGCGCAATCAGTGCTACAGCAGCGGCCGAACAGATAATCCCGAAGCCCGTCAGAATATAGATGATCATCGAGAAGATCCGGTTGGCCTTTTCAGTATTTCCTTCTCCCAGAGTCCGGGCCACCAGCGCCGTACCGCCGGTTCCCAGCATAAAACCGATTGACCCGAAACTCATCGTGAAGGGAAGGATCAGGTTCATGGCTGCAAACGCACTGCTTCCGACCACATTGGAGACAAAAAGACCGTCCACCACACCGTAAATCTGGGTGATGATCATCATGACGATAGACGGCAGCGTAAATTTAATCAGATTCTTATACGTAAAGTGACTCGATAACTGAATTGGCATCACTTCCTCATTCTTTCCCGGACGCGGCCAGCTCTTCCTGCAGGCAGGAAAGCTGTTTTTCTGCAAGTTTCAGGAAAGTGTTTCTTTCTTCTTCTGATAAACGTCCGAAAGCATGGCGGTCTGCTTCCAGAACCGGAATAATGAAATCCCGGCAAAATGCTTTTCCCGTACCGGTCAGAGTAATCTCCTTGCTGTTACGGGTTCCGTTTATCATTTTTAACTTGATATAACCTTTTTTGACCAGACCGGTCAGAGCTGAGTTGACGGTCTGCTTTGTATAATGCCACTCATCACAGAAAATGTTCTGTGTGTAGGTTTCCTCAGATTCACATAGTGCATAGAGAAGCCAGAATGCCGTATCAGACAATCCGGACCTGCGGGCACAGTCATGATAAATCTGATCCTGTTTCTGATAAAACCGGTTCAGAGCCGCCAGTTGTTCTGTCAGTGTATTTTCCATATTTAACCTTCCTGATTATTTCTGTATTGAACATTCATCCGCCTGACCGGTGTTTAAGCCTGCCGGAAAGGGCAAAAGAGTCCGAACTCGGACTATGGTGATTATAGTCTGATTTCGGACTCTTGTCCATTCTATATATCAGAAATAACGGGCGGGATGGTCAGGCCACTGATTTTTACACCGGGCCTTTCATGTCGAAATTAAATCATTCATCATTTATATTGACACCATGTCAGAACAGGTCTATATTACAGATAAGACAATACTGTTTATCAGAAGAAGGGGGAGACCGCCATTGCCGAAAGGATCGAAAGAACTGACCCGGGCACGGGAAGAAGAAATTATCGATGCCTGTGCACGTCTTTTCAAAACCATGAGTTTCAAAGAAGTCACGATTAAGGAAATCGGGAAAGCAACAACGTTCACCAGGACATCCATCTACAATTACTTTCAGACTAAAGAAGAAATTTTCCTGGCACTGCTCAAACGGGAGTATGAAAGCTGGATCGAGGATCTGACTCTGATCACCGATGGGCATGAATCAATGTCAAGGGCGGAGCTGGCCGATGCACTGGCCCGTTCCCTGAGTGAACGCAGCGTGCTGCTGAACCTTCTTTCGATGAATCTGATTGATATCGAGGAAAACAGCCGCATAGACCGGCTTATCGCTTTTAAAAAGGTCTACGGGGCGTCGATGGACGCAGTCCGCCATTGTGTCGGTAAATTCATCCCGGACATGGACAAAGCCGAAACAGAAAACTTTATCTACTCCTTCTTTCCCTTTATGTACGGAATTTATCCCTATGCTTTTGTCACAGACAAGCAGAGGGAAGCCATGGAAAAAGCAGAGATTCACTATACCTATCAGTCTGTCTATGAAATAGCCTGCCGCGGCATCCGGAAACTGCTGGGCATATAACAATTGACAGTCAGACAGATTAAAAAAATACTGGAGGCCTTATAAATGAAACTGGGAATTATCAGATGCATGCAGACTGAAGACTTCTGTCCTGGAACAGCTGATTTTAAAGCAATCAAAAATCATACAGGCGTATTCGCCGAAACCGATGAAGAAATTGAACTGGTCGGTTTTTGCAACTGCGGAGGATGCCCCGGTAAAAAAGCCGTGTTACGGGCCAGGGAACTGGTGAGGCGCGGCGCCGATACCATCGCTTTTGCTTCCTGCATCCGCAACGGCAAGCCCATCGACTATCCCTGCCCGTTTGTGGAAAAAATGGAACAGGCCGTCCGCAAGGACCTGGGCGAAGATATAAAAATTCTGGAATATACTCACTGATATCTTCAGGAATTATACAATCCTGAATGACACCGGCTTGATCGTTGTAACAGAAACAGAACAGGAGAGATCATGAATATTGAAGAGAAACTGAAACTGCTGACCGGTAAAGACAATTCGCTGGCCTTCTCGGTACTGACTGAGCTGGAAGAAGAGTCGGAACAGTCACCGGTTCTTTACCCGTATCTTGAAGAATTTGCCATGATGACAGGCAGTGATAAATATGTACTGAGAGTCCGGGGTTTCCGGCTTTTCTGTAAACAGGCCCGGTGGGATCAGGAGAATCGCATCAATCAGAACATAGATACTGTACTCGCTGTCCTCAATGATAAAAAGCCCACGGCTGTCAGACAGGCATTGGGATCCCTGCCGGAAATGATCCGCTGGAAACCAGAGCTTTCCGAAAGAATACGATGTGCCGTCCTGGCCATCGATACGGAGCAGTATAAAGAATCGATGCAGGGTCTGATCCGGAAGGATATAAATAACCTACTCCTGGAACTCCCGGTACCGGGGCAGACGGGCTGATTTACTGAATTCAATAATGATGGTTCAGAGCCGCCGGAAACTGCGGCTCATTTTTTTGTCAGCTGCGCCGCAAATTCCCGTGCAGCCAGACTCAGCGGTCTTTTCCGGTCTCGAATCAGGTTCACATAACGTTCCGGAATCTCTTCTTCGAGCGGGATACGGACGATTTCTCCCCGTTCCAGTGCACCGGATGCCATGGCTTCAGGAAGAAAAGCCAGGCCCAGTCCGGACCGGACCAGCGGCAGAATCTGATCCGCTGTTGCGGCTTCTGTATCAGGACGCAGTTCAATCCCGTACTGAAGAAACAGCTCCCGGTAAAAAGCCCAGGTCATCGTATCCCGGCCCAGTGAAATCAGCGGGTAATTCTCCAGATCTTTCATATGCAGCGGCTCCTGCGGCAGAACAAAATCCCGGTTCCCGATAAGAATATCCCGGAAAGAATCCAGATGTGTTTCCTGCATATTTTTTTCAATTCTGGCAGGGGTGGTGACAACAGCCAGATCTACGGTACCTCTGGTGAGGGCCGCGACCGCCTGCGGTGTCGAATGATTGAGAATATGAATCCGGATTCCCGGATACCGTCGATGAAAATCCCCGAGTCTGGAAAGCAGAAAGATGTTCAGTGCAGTTTCACTGGCACCTATAGTGATACTGCCGCTTTGCAGCTCGGAAACGCCGGCCAGTTCTTCTTCCGCCCGCTGCAGCTGTTCAATAGCCGGCTGGACATGGGCAAGCAGGGTTTCACCCTCCGGTGTCAGTGAGGTCCCCCGGTTGCTGCGTATAAACAGGCGGCAGCCCAGCTGGTCTTCAAGCCGGTTCATGCTGCGGGTAACATTGGGCTGGCTGGAGCAGAGGATATCCGCGGCACCGGTAAAGCTCCCGTATTTGCATACATAATAGAAAATCCGATAGTACTCGTAATTGATATTCAAGACAGTTTTTCCCTTGTTTTTTGTTCGTTATATCATATTGATATGTTTATCATTCACTTTATACATTTTACAGCAGTCTGAGCAGAAAGTATAATCCCATAGGATTCAGAAAGCAAGGTGAATGGAATCATGATAACAGCAGTTACTGGAATTAACTGGGGCGACGAAGGAAAAGGACGCGTTATAGATCAGTACCTGACACGGGGTAGCTGGCTATGAGACATCTGATCGATCCCATGGACTTCTCACGTACAGAAACTGAAGCGGTACTGGATCTTGCCGACCGCATCGGCAATGACAAAAGTGCCTATCGTCACGTGGCGGACGGAAGAAAACTGGCCACTTTGTTTTATGAACCCAGCACCCGGACCAGGCTGTCCTTCGAATCGGCCATGATCGATCTCGGAGGCCAGACTCTGGGCTTCCCGGCAGCGGATGTGTCCAGTGCCAGCAAGGGAGAAAGTGTTGCAGATACCGTGCGGGTAGTCGGCTGTTACTCGGATATCATCGCCATGCGTCATCCCAAGGAAGGAGCACCGCTGCGAGCTTCGATGTTCTCGAAGGTCCCGGTTATCAATGCCGGTGACGGCGGGCACAATCATCCTACCCAGACACTCATCGACCTCGACACCATCCGCCAGCGGAAAGGCCGGCTGGATCACCTGACGGTCGGATTCTGCGGCGATCTGAAATTCGGACGTCCGGTACACAGCCTGGTCAAAACCCTGACCCGGTACAGCGGCAGCCGCTTCGTTTTTATCTCGCCGGAGGAACTGCGCATCCCGGAATACCTGGCAGATGATGTCCTGAAGCCTGCCGGGGCAGAGTGGACAGAGGTCCGAAGCCTGGAAAAGGCATTGCCGGAACTGGATGTCCTTTATATGACCCGGGTCCAGCGCGAACGTTTTTTCAATGAGGAGGATTATATCCGTCTCAAGGATACCTACACCCTCACGGAAGAAAAGCTGCAGGCCGCAAAAGCCGATATGCCGGTACTGCATCCGCTCCCCCGGGTCGGGGAGATCGCGATGGACGTAGACAATGATCCAAGAGCAGCGTATTTCGATCAGGTTCAGAACGGCGTTTACGTGCGTATGGCCCTGATCATGGCACTGACGGATCTGACAGACCCGCTGACCGGCAGGGAGGTTTTGTGAGATGAACGTTGACGGCATTCAAAACGGCGTGGTTATTGACCATATTACGGAAGGAAGAGGCTTCG
>JBMNSG010000038.1:0-17731 GCA_050945075.1 Eubacteriaceae bacterium
CTGCACAGATTGTCAGAGAGATCCGGGGATAGAGTTGTGACAGAAAATAAAGAGCCGAAAAAAGTTGTCACCTTCGGGGAAATCATGCTGCGTCTGGCCCCGGAAGGTTATCTGCGTTTTGTTCAGGCGGACGATTTCGGCGCTACCTACGGCGGTGGTGAAGCGAACATCGCTGTATCCTGTGCCAATTATGGGATGGATGCAGCCTTTATCACCAAACTGCCGAAACATGAAATCGGACAGTCTGCCATAAACGCTCTGAGGAAATACGGTGTGGACACCACGGGCATCGTCCGGGGAGGAGACCGCGTCGGAATCTACTTTCTGGAGAAGGGTGCTTCACAGCGTCCCTCAAAGGTCATTTACGACCGGGCAGGCTCCTCGATCGCAACAGCATCCAGAGAAGATTTTGACTGGGACAAAATCTTTGACGGTGCCGACTGGTTCCACTTTACCGGTATTACACCGGCAATCAGTGATCAGGCAGCCGCGATTACACTTGATGCAGTCAAAGCTGCAAAGAAACATGGTGTTACTGTAAGCTGTGATCTCAACTACCGCAACAAGCTCTGGAGCCGGGAAAAAGCCGGAAAAGTAATGGATGAGCTCTGCCAGTATGTGGATGTCTGTATCAGCAACGAAGAAGACGCTAAAGATGTATTCGGCATTGAAGCACGGGACACCGACATCACTTCAGGTTCTCTGAACACCGAAGGATACAAGGATGTCGCCCGTCAGCTTACCGGCCGTTTTGGTTTTGACAAGGTTGTTATCACACTTCGTGAATCCATTTCAGCCAATGACAACAACTGGGCCGGACTGCTTTTCGATGGTAAAACCGGAAAAAGCTATCTGAGCAAAAAATATCTGATGCATATCGTGGACCGTGTCGGGGGCGGAGACTCCTTCGGCGGTGGTTTGATTTATGCTCTGACACACGATTATGATCTGCAGGACGCTATTGAATTTGCGGTAGCAGCCAGCTGTCTCAAGCACAGTATCGAAGGCGACTTTAACCAGGTCAATGTCGATGAGGTTACAAGACTTGCAAAGGGAGATGCCAGCGGCCGTGTGCAGCGCTGACATTTACTGGTAATTTAAGCTGTACTGTATTCAGAATCAGGACAAATCTTTCTTCTACATGTCCGAACCATTACGATACCGATAAAACACAGAAACAAGTTTGCACAAAATTTATTCGAGGTCAGATTTGCACCTGCCTCCGTCAATCATATACCAGCCTGAAAAACCGCTGACCACACAGGTGGCCAGCGGTTTTTGTTATGAAATCACTACTTTCAAGCAGGTTTTGCAATTTTATTCCTGTCTGATTAAGGTAAACTGATATTAATTCCAGACAAAAGAACAAAACGGATTCTTAAACATTCTTCAGATCGTTTTATAGCTTGTGCGTTGACCGGAAGGACAATGCATCTATTACCAGGGGGTGGTAACTATCAAGAAGACTTTGATCCAATATACCGATACATTACTGAGAACTGCTCTTTCGCTCAAGGTGACGATTGTAACAACCAGGTACTTGAATCTGGCTGTTCTCGACGGAGGAATCCGGAATACTGTTTCCGGTCAGATTCCTGCAATCGAACCGATCCGACAACAGATGATTAATTATCTGAATACTGAAGTCGATATACCAGTGGCTTATTGCTACACAGATTTTTTTGATGTCAGCTATGCCATGATCCGGATGGACCAGAACAATTCCGTAGTCATCGGTCCCTGCCTGTGTAAAGATCCTGAAAAATTTGTTCTGACAGATACGATTCTGAAGCGTAACAAGCTCGCGGATTCTTACAGAGTCCCGCTTACCGAATACTATTACAGCCTCCCGGTCATCAAGCAGGACATCTTTGTCGGGCTCGTCAACGACATTGCTCTGAGACTGTTTGAACGCTCTGATTATGAAGTTTTGTTTGTGAACCAGAATATGTCCATACGGGACACCGACATGAGGCCAAAAGAAGGAGGCGGTCAGGAACTGGCAAAAGAACTGATGCAGGACCGGTACAACTGTGAAAATCTGATGATTGATGCAGTTTCCCGCGGCGATAAGCGATCCGCTTTTTACTACTGCAGACTTCTTGAGGACCGGAAAATGCGCCCCCGGTCGTCCAGTTATCTGCGCGATAAAAAAAACGGGCTCATCATTCTCAACACGCTGGCGCGGAAAGGTGCGGAATTCGGCGGTGTCCATCCGGTTTATCTGAACGCCATCTCCCGTGATTATGCACTGCGTATTGAAGAAATAAATAACCTCGAGGACCTGGCCGCATTAAAACTGGATATTCTGAGATCATATACCGGTGAAGTTGCCCTGCATACCGACCCGGAGTACCCGCCGCTTATTGTTCAGGCAGTCAGTTATATTAACAGCCATCTGGAATTACCGCTGTCTCTGAAGGATGTGGCAGATAAACTGTCAGTCAATCCCAGTTATCTGTCCACCCAGTTTAAAAAAGAAGTGGGCCAGACGCTCACGGATTATACCCGCGATCAGAAAATACAGAAAGCGGCTGCCCTGTTAACCAGCACCAGTATGCAGATTCAGAACATTGCAACCGCCGTCGGATTCTTTGATGTTCAGTATTTTTCCAAACAGTTTAAGAAAACAATGGGTGCTTCTCCTTCCTCGTACCGGGAAAACTATACACACCGTGACTATATTAATTCCGTACTCGAGATTAACAACAGGAATTAAAAAAGAGACTGCCGGACGGCAGTCTCTTTTGTTCCATCTTAAATTCTAAATACCTGTTACGCGTCTTTTTCTGTTGTATCCAGACCCAGAAGTCTCTGATTTTCAGCGATCTTCTTTTTGCTCAGCGGATACCAGAACAGGATGATCAGGCCAATCACCAGATAGCCCGCAGCCGGGGCCAGTGTTGCAACCGCATAAATGCTGTTAACGACTGAAGTGGTCTGCTGTACTGCCCCTGTGCCGGTTACATAACCGATTGCTGCCAGTACATAACCGCCAAGTCCGCCGGCCAGAGCCTGACCAAGTTTGCGTGAAAAACTGTAAATTCCGTAAACCGTACCATCATCGCGTGAGCCGGAGATGACTTCCTGATAATCGATAACGTCGGTAATGAATGCCCAGATCATCAGATTAAAGAGACCGGAACCGAGATTACCAAAGAAAATCAATGCACAGAAAATCCAGGGATTGGTCACATGCATGAAGTAAATCAGAAAATACATGGCTGAAGCAAAAATCAGCGCTGCCGAACAGGCTTCTTTCTTTCCCCATTTTTGAATGATTGTTTTCGCAAACGGAGCCAGGACCAGGGTTACAGCCGTTGACAACATGGAAGCCACGGCCATCGCGCCCGGATTCTTGAAATAGTCATTGTACAGATACACATTCATGGACTGAGACAGCAGCATGGCAATAAGGAGTACAATAGCGGCCACAATGATGGAAAGCAGTGCCTGGTTGCTGAACAGCTCTTTGACAAACTTTCCGGCGGAAATCTTTTCTTTTTTCTTTTCTTCAACGGTCACCCGTTCCAGACACCAGCTGTAGCAGAAGGAATAGCAGGTGAATGCACAGAGTGCAAAGACACACGCCAGAAGAAAGAAACGCTGACCGGAGAGATTGCCGTTTACATAAATGACGAGCGGGGCAACGGCTCCGACAATCAGACCGGCGAGAGCAGCACCGATACTTCTGAATGTTGAAAGCTCTGCACGCTGTACCGGATCTGCTGTAATGGCACCGGCCATCGAACCGTAAGGAATATTAATTGCTGTATAGCAGATACTTCCCCAGAGAATGTATGTGCAGTAAATAAACACGATCTTGCCGGCTTCATTGAAATCTGCCGCAAAAGGCAGGAAGAGCAGGACACCGGCCAGTACAACAGGAACACGCATCCGTCTGATCCAGACTCTGTAACGTCCGTGCTTGTTGGGCTTTGATGTATCGACAATACGGCCCATACCGATATCCGTAAAAGCATCCAGTATTCTGGAAACAAGAAACAGCGTACCAACCATTGCGGCTGATATACCGAGTACATTGGTATAGTAAATCATGAGAAAGCTGGAAACGAGAATAAAGAAAAAGTCGTTTCCGAAATCACCGAACATATAACCGAGCTTGTCTTTCATCCCGAAGGGACGAATGCTTGTGTTAACGACATCTGCGACATTTTCAGTTGTCTGGTTTGTGATATCGTTCTTTGGTTTTGAAGTCATCTTATCTCCTTTAAAGTCAGGATTGTTCCTGAAATTTAAACGAGACGACTTCCCCCGAAATCGTTCTCGTTTCTGCAGTATCGACTGAAACGGAATCCTCCTTTCTTATCTGAGTTACAGGAATTACTGTTCGAGTAGAACAGTGGCTACACTCTAATAATAAAGGGTCCTGCCTGTTTACCATGAGAACGATTTTCACAAAACGTGGATTATTTTTGTGTAAGTAATTTCAGAATTTTGATTTTTTCAAGAGTAAAATTTTGTTATTTTATGCTTTTACAGGGTAATAAAAACAATTTTGAAAAGCAAAGCTGCATGTAAAGGTTAACTTTCGGGTATCACTGTATCAGCAGGTGAAAAATATGAATCAGACTAACAAACTAATAAAGGAACGGAGTATTTTTGACTATACCAGTGCCCTGTTAAAAGCCTCGAGAGGATTGAACAGTGTTCTGACCGATTGTGATTCCTTCAGGCTCAGCGACATTGACTGCGGAATCCGGAAATCGCTGTTTAAGCTTACCGGCAAAGAACTGCAGCCCGTGCAGGAACGACTGTCCGATTATTTAAAACGATTTGCCTCACGGCCGGTCATTTACTGTTTTACGGACCAGTTTTACGTCGACTATATGCTGTTTCCGCTGCATGACCTTGAAGACCGCCTTTTTGTCGTCGGCCCCTGCCTTCTCCATGATCCGGGTGACAACCAGTTCATTGCAAAAATGATGTCGGATAACCATCTGCCCGGCAATTATCTGAAAGCAGTGACTGAATACTATTATTCAATTCCCGCACTTGAATCCGATGTCTGGCTTTCAATTATCAATACTTTAGGAGCCCAGATTCTGGACAGCGATAAATATGACGTAGTCTCTCTGGACAAAACCCTGTTTACCTCCGAAGTTTTTTTTGAACCGGAACCGGACAATAACCGGGAACTTGAAATGAATCTGATGGAAGAACGTTATTCATGTGAAAACCGGCTCATGGATGCGATTGCCTCCGGTGACCGCAGGACTGCTATGGCTTATTCTCAGGAATTCTTTACTCACCGTATGAGACCACGTAATACCGACAGCCTCCGTGATGAGAAGAATAACCTGATTATCATGAATACCCTGGCCAGGAAAGCTGCAGAACGGGGCAGGGTCCATCCTGTGTATCTGAACAGTATATCCCGTGATATCGCTCTGAGAATCGAAAAAATCAGTAATTCAAGCCAGGCTTCAGAAATGAAGCTGGACATCATCAGGCTGTATACCTCTGCTGTATCACAGGCGTCCCTGGGCAAGTATCCGCCTATGATCGGCAAGGCAATTAATTATATTGATCATAATCTGGAAATGCCGCTGTCCCTGAAGGATATTGCTGACGAGCTGCATGTCAATCCGAGTTACCTGTCTACCCAGTTTAAAAAAGAAACCGGTATGACGCTTACCGATTATACACGGGACCGTAAAATCAAACGTGCTGCAGGACTTCTGACCTCTACAAAAATGCAGATTCAGAATATTGCTGCTTCCGTCGGTTTTTATGATGTTCAGTATTTTGCCAAGCAGTTCAAGAAAGTCACCGGCATGACCCCTACAGCTTTCAGGCAGAACTACAACACCGCAGATTCACTGGAAGCCTCATTAAAGCTCAGGGATGATGATCGTTCCAGCCGTGGTCCCGCCCGCAGCAGCCAGCGGAAATAACCGCTTCAGCACCGTATATTAACCTTTCGGAGCTGTCTTAGTACCATAGGACTGCGTATTACAATCTTTATATTTTGCCTGAAAACCTATATAATAAGAGCAACTGAAAAGGAATACAGACATGATTCAGAAATATATAACGAAATTCGACAAACGGCAGTTCATGGAACAGCCTAAAATAGAGGTTTTTCATCGTGTTGACCGCGTCGCTTCTCAAATCCTGCCTCATGAACACGATCATTTTGAATTCTTTTTTTTGCTCAGCGATTCTTTTGATTACGTCGTACAGAATAAAACCTACCATATGAAACAGAACGACCTGCTGGTCATTCCACCGGGGGTTATTCACTTTCCGGACATGTCCATGCGCGGCGTTCTTTACGACCGTATTGTCCTCTGGATTAACCGTGACTTTTTTAATGAAATGGTCCGCCTGGACCCTGATTTACAGAAGGCTGTTTTATCAGATGAACCCCGGGCCTACCAGGCCCGCCTTTCTGCAGCCTCCTCACAGATGCTTTACAATCTGCTCTCTGTCATCTTAGAGGATACAGAGAAAAAGCCGCCTTCGTACCAGCTCAATACAATCGGCCTGACCTGCCAGCTGGTGGCTCTGCTTAACCGTACGATTGCCAGTATGGAAAACCTGGTTGCCAACAGCCGTGTTAATGAACTGAGTACGAATATTCTGTTTTATATTCAGAATCACATTACAGAAGAACTGTCTCTGGAAAAACTGTCCGATGAATTTTTTGTCAGTAAGGGCTACCTCTCCAAAATATTCAAGGATCATTTCGGCATTTCCGTCTATCAGTATATCCTGCAGAACAAAATAGACGGTGTGTGCGGGTTGATTGCAGATGATGTGAGTATTACCGAATCAGCTTCCCGCTACGGTTTCAGAGATTACCCCAGCTTCTACCGCTCTTTTAAAAAAGTTACAGGAATGAGTCCGAAGGCTTTCAGATCTGCGCTGCGCAATCCCGAAAAAGGCGCACTTCCCTATACGGGCAATGTCCTTCCCGGAGATATCAACGAAGATGAAACCGAAGAACAGGAACAGGATCAGGATCAGGATCAGGATGCCGGGCCCTGAGTCCCCGTCTACGCACAAAAAACAGCTGTCCGCCATAAGCCGTAAGCCGGATCAATCATCCATGTTTACGGCTGTCAGGCAGACAGCTGTTTTATCTTTCGCATCAATGTTCTGATTTCAGATTTGCTTCACTTCAGGCGCAGAATCAAACACCAAATCAGACGCCAAAATAGTTTTTTGCATTATCATGGGCAATATCTTCAACGAGTTTTCCGAGATATTTTTCATCATCCGGATATTCCCCGTTTTCGACCCAGCCGCCGATTTTGTTCGAAAGAATCCTGCGGAAATACTCATGCCGCGGAAATGACAGAAAACTGCGGCTGTCGGTAAGCATACCGATAAAACCGGATATCAGGGATTCACTGGCCAGTGCATCCAGCTGCCGTTCCATCCCGGGTTTATGATCCATAAACCACCATGCCGGCCCAAACTGGACTTTGCCCCTGGCTTTGTCATTATTGAAATTAACTGCCATGGTGGCCAGCATTTCATTATCCTTTGGATTGGCATTATACAGCACTGTCTTAGGCAGTTCATCGGTTTTGTCCATATTGTTGAGCAGACCGGCAATTTCCTCTGAATAATTCATATCGCTCATACTGTCATAGCCGGTATCCGCACCCAGTTTTTTGAACATCCGTTCCGAATTATTGCGCTGGGCACCGATATGCAGCTGCATGGCCATATTCCGTTTTGCATATTCTCTTCCAAGGCGGGACAGCATAAAGCCCCGATACTTGCTGTATTCTTCCGGCGTCAGCTCTTCATTATTCCTGCGTTTTCTGAAAATAGCTTCCACTTCTTCCGGTGAAGCATCCTGATAGATGTTGTATTCCAGGCTGTGGTCGCTGGCTGCAGCACCGTTTTCCACGAAGTAATCGAGTCTTGCAGTCAGTGCTGCCATCAGGTCATCAACTGTTTCAATATCCATGGCTGCGGCTTTCGACAGCTGATCAATATAGTCGTTAAAGTCTTCTTTTTCCATGGCAATGGCACGGTCAGGACGGAAGGTAGGCAGAACCTTGATCGCAAAGCTGTCATCCGCTTTGAGTTTCTTATGCCAGGCCAGATCGTCAATCGGATCATCAGTTGTACACAGAACTTCAACATTCATTTTTCTGAGCAGATTACGGACTGAATATTCCGGTTTCTGCAGCTTTTCGTTCACTTCATTCCAGATTTCTTCTGCGGTATCCGGATTGAAGGGCTTGTCTATATCAAAATAACGCTTCAGTTCCAGATGGGTCCAGTGATACAGTGGATTTCCGATCGCATTCTGGACGGTTTCCGCCCAGGCCATGAACTTATCGTAATCCGGGGCATCTCCGGTAATCAGTTCTTCCGGGATTCCGTGTGTGCGCATGGCGCGCCATTTATAATGATCGCCGCCCAGCCACAGCTTGGTAATGTTCTCATAATTGCCGTCATCATAGATTTCCTTCGGATTCAAATGATTGTGAAAATCAATAATCGGCATTTTTTCCGCATGTTCGTGATACAGCTTTTTTGCCGTATCGGTCTGAAGCAGAAAATCATCATCCATGAATTTTTTCATATCGGGCTCAGACTCCTTTTTTATCGACATATTTTTCGATGGTTTTGCGGACAGCGCCCGGACCGGCAATCATTTCAGTAAACATGTCGACAACCTTGTCGCCCAGTACAGTCTGTGTAAGATCCAGTCCGAAAATCTTTTCGTCTTTCAGAAGCGGCCAGATCTTGTCTTTAATCCCTTCGGTATCTCCGAGCTGGATGTCCGCAACATAAGGACGAACCGTATCCAGAAGCGGATCTGCACTCAGTTCAAACGGTTCACCGGCATCGTCAAGGCCCATGAGGTAACGGATCCATCCGGCATAAACCAGCGGAATCAGTTCCAGATCGTTGACATCCAATCCTGTATTTTCAATATATTTCTTTACCGTCTGTCCGAAACGAATGGCCAGTTTCTGGGAAGTATCCGTGGCAATTCTCTGCGGTGTGTCAGGCATGAAAGGATTGGGCAGACGGACGTTCACCACGGTGTCAATGAATTCCTTCGGATTGAGAACACCCGGATCGATTACTACCTTGAGTGCTTCATCATAGCCTAAGCCTTTGATCAACCTGACCAGATCTTCATCCTTCAGTTCTGCGGAAATCAGCTTGTAGTCAAGAAGACACCCGAAGACAGCCAAAGCTGTGTGAAGCGGATTCAGACAGGTCGTCACCTTCATGGTTTCGACCTTGTCGACGGTTTCTCTGTCCGTAAAGATAAAACCGGCATTTTCCAGTTTCGGCCGTCCATTGGGGAAGCTGTCTTCAATAACCAGATATTCTGTTTCTTCCGAATTGACAAAAGGTGCCACGAAAGACCCTCTGGCTGTCTTGACCGGATCAAGATCTTCGAGACCGTCTCCCGCCAGAATTTTTTCCACAGAAGGATCCGGACGAGGGGTGATCTTATCGATCATGGTCCACGGGAAGCTCACTTTAGCCAGATCATTGACATATTCTTCAAAGCCCTTTTCGACTTTTCCGTTTTTGACCCATGCTGCTGCAAACGAGGTGATGGCTTCCTTTAAGCGGTCGCCGTTATGGCTGCAGTTGTCCATGCTCACCATGGCGATAGGCAGTTCACCCGTTTTATAACGGTCATACAGAAGGGCTGCCACTTTCCCGAGATAACTCTTCGGCTGCTGCGGTCCGTCTTCCATATCGGCAGCAATATCCGGCAGCAGTTCTCCTGCCGGATTTTTCAGGTTATATCCTTTTTCAGTAATGGTGAATGTCGCCATCTGCAGGCCCGGATTATCAAAAATCTGTTTTAAGCGTCCGAATTCTTCAATATTGCCGGAATCAAGCACCCGTGATTCCATCACACTGCCTACTACTGTTTTTTCGACCTGGCCATCGCTTTTGAGCGTAACCAGGATGTTCAGATCATCATGTGGTTTGTTGCTTTTGTTTATGATGTCATAGTCAAAGCCTTCCGCGACGATAATCCCTCTGTCAATTTCTTTACGATTGAGCATATTCTGAAGCGCATTCGCCTGAAAAGCCTTGAACAGATTGCCTGCGCCAAAATGAATCCAGAAAGGATTTTCTTTTGTTTTCGCGCGTACTGCTGCTCTGTCATAATCCGGAAGCTTATAGCCCTTACGGTGCCATTCGTCTTTGTTGAGTAAACCCTGATCACTTAGCTGCATATTCTTTTCCCTTTCGCTTATATGTTTTCAATCGCACAATACCGTACTGTTTTCTGAATATATGCCCATTTTACGATTTTAGAAAAGGAGTAGAAATTGGAAAAACCCTTTATCTTATTGCAAAAAAAAGACAGCAGAACTGTTTGCTCAGTTCTGCTGTCTTCAGTGAATCCGGTTATGGAAAACCGGGGAAATTCAGAATCAGTTTCTGCGTGCTTTTCGTCTGTCCAGTTCGGAGAGAATCTTTTTACGCAGACGGATGTCGTCCGGAGTAACTTCGACCAGCTCGTCATCTTCGATAAATTCGAGTGCTTCTTCAAGCGAGAAAACCTTCGGTTCAATCAGCTTAAGCGCATCATCTGAACCGGATGCACGGACGTTGGTCATCTTTTTGTTTTTGGTCGGGTTTACTGTAATATCGTCCGACTTGTTGTTAATGCCGATGATCATTCCTTCATAAACCGGAGTAGCGGCACTGATGAGCATGGTTCCTCTGTCCGAGAGGTTGTACAGCGAATAAGCCATGGCTTCTCCGTTGAACTGTGAAATCAGCACGCCGTTCTGACGGCCCGGAATTTCTCCGAAATACGGCTGGAATTCAATAAAGCGGCGGACCAGCGTTCCTTCACCATGGGTGTCATTGACGAATTCATTCTGGTAACCCAGCAGACCACGTGTCGGTACGTGGAATTCCAGACGAGTCCAGCCCTGATCGGAATGCATGCTCACCATGGTACCCTTACGGATATTGAGCTTGGAGATGACAGTTCCGGAATACTGATCCGGTACACTGATGACAACTTCTTCGACCGGTTCCAGTTTCTTTCCGTTTTCGTCTTTATGCATGATAACTTCCGGCTTGGATACACCGATTTCGTAGCCTTCACGACGCATGTTTTCCAGAAGAATGGACAGATGCAGTTCGCCACGTCCGGAGACCTTGTAGCCTTCTGTCGTATCCGGCAGCGGTTCCACTGTCATCCCGACGTTAACTTCCAGTTCCTTTTCCAGACGTGCTTTCAGGTGACGGGTGGTGACAAACTTACCTGACTGTCCCGCAAACGGAGAGGTGTTAACCAGGAAGTTCATAGAAAGCGTCGGTTCTTCGATTTCGATCATTTCCATCGGTTCCACCTGGTTGATTTCGCCGATGGTTTCACCGATCATAATATCCGGAATGCCTGAAACAACTGCGATATCCCCTGCTTTGGCTTCCTTGACTTCAACTCTGGAGAGTCCGCGATATACAAAAACCTGGCCGATTTTGACCTTTTCGTATTCACCGCTTCTCTTATAGACTTCCAGATGATCGCCCTGTTTGATTGTTCCGCTTGAGACACGGCCGATTCCGAGACGACCGATATAGTCGTCATAGGCCAGTGTGGATACCTGCATCTGCAGTGGTTCCAGAGACAGATCTTCTTTTTCACCGACATGTTCGACGATGGTATCGAAGAGCGGCTTCAGATCCTGGCTGTCGTCATCGAGTTCATACTTGGCAATCCCCTGTTTGGCAACACCGTAGAGGATCGGGAAATCAAGCTGTTCATCCGTTGCGCCCAGTTCGACAAAGAGGTCGAAGACTTCATCGACAACTTCTTCCGCACGCTGGTCTTTTTTATCAATCTTGTTAATGAACAGAATAGGCTTGAGACCCTGTTCCAGCGACTTGTTCAGTACGAAACGAGTCTGCGGCATCGGTCCTTCAGAGGAGTCGACCAGCAGAATAACCGTATCGACTGTTTTCAGAATACGTTCGACTTCAGAGGAGAAGTCCGCGTGGCCCGGTGTATCGACAATATTGATTTTGGTATCTCCATGCATGATGGAACAGTTCTTGGAATAAATGGTAATTCCGCGTTCACGTTCCAGATCATTGGAGTCCATGACGCAGTCGACGACCTGCTGGTTTTCACGGAATACACCGCTCTGGGCAAGGAGAGCATCGACAAGGGTCGATTTACCGGCATCTACGTGTGCAATGACGGCAATATTAATGATTGGTTGATTTTTTTCTGTCATAGAACCTGCTTTCGAAGTGAATGGATTATTAAATCTTCTGAACTCTTTCAGAAGTATATACCTTTTTACTCGAAAAAAACCCCGAAATAAGCCTCGGGGTCATTTTCCACATATTATATTATACGCCTGTCGCCTGCGGATTCAAACCATTGCGAATCTGTAAGCGTAATCAGATTATTGTCCGTTGGTCGTTTCAGCACCGGCTGCGCCCGTATCGGCTGTTCCCCCGGTCGTATCACCGTGACTGCCATTGTTTCCGGAGCTGTCGGTCGTTCCCCCGCTCTGGTCAGTGCTCTGTGTCTGGTCAGTGGCCGGAGTCTGATCACTGTCAGTATCGCCAGAATCCGAACTGTTGTCGTAATCATTATTATCGTAGTTGCTGTCCGAACTGCTGTCATAATACTTGTCGGACGAGCTGCTCGAATCGCTGGACGATGAAGAAGAGGAAGACGAGCTTTGTGTTGTCGTTTCGTCTCTTACCGTAGGCTGAACAACGGATGACGAATCGCTGCTGTCAGACGATGACGGCAGACTGTCTGTTTTTAGAAGATTTGCATCCCGCTGAGCAGACTGATACGCATTATAACCAAGCACACTGACGATGGCAATACAGCAGATGATAATCACGCTGACAATAATTTTAAACCGTTTTGATTTTTTATGTTTTTTCTGTTTTGTTCCTTTTTCGCGGTTTTTGCGCCCGCTTTCTGCCGGTGGAACGACACTTTCCGAACTGGTGGTTTCCGGTGCATCCGCAAACAGATTATCCAGAGGCGCTGTATCGTATTTCTCATCTTGCGGCTGGGTCTGAGGCGTCACGTTCTGATCGCTTCCGAAATCATCAACCACCGCTTCCGGTGTCTGATCAGGGGCATTCATATTCAGATAAGCTGTTTCATCCGGATATCTGCCTCCATCATCATTCCAGTTTCCGGCAGCATCGATCCCGGACAGATCACTCAGCACCTGGGTTTCATCGCTGACAGGACTGACTCCCACCGATCCCGGGTTCGCTGCACTACCCAGCGGAGCTGTGTCGAATTCATTCAGCTGGTCTGTAACTCCCGGTGCTGCAGCCTGCGGACTGAAAGCGGCTGTATTAAAAGCACTGGTATCAAGCACACTTGTATCGAAGTTATCAGAATCTGCATCTGAAACAACATCGGTTCCGTTATTTCCCGGAGCGGTATCAGAAGCGGCTGCAGAATCACCGCCCACAAATTTATTGTCAAGCTTCCCGGTATCTGCAAGGAACTGGAAAAATTCCGTTTCCCTGTCAGTCAGCGTCTGATTCTTTGTCTGTTCCTCATCTGCATCAAATTCAGAGGCAAAGCCGTCTACAATATCCTTGTCAAACAGCCCTTCGTCCGGATCAATGTTCTTCTTATCATCTCCGAGTTTGATTTCCTCAAATTCGCTGGTATCAAAGAGCTCATCAGCGAAAACATTTCTTTCTGTATCTTTTTTTGTCACGTTCAGCTGCCTTTCTAACATTGTCAAAATCTGACAAAACATGAATCATTGTTTTTCGAGCCTGGTAACACAGTAGAATAAATCAATCTATAGTATACACTGTTTAATAAAAAGGTGAAAGGATTAGATTGTTTCTTCCATATTGTAAACATTTTACAACCAAAAAATGGGTATCAGTTTAAGAAGACAAAAATAATCAATCCTATGTACTGAAAACTACATTTTTTGCCTGAATGTATTTTAAAAGGCGTGTAAAATGGTTTAAAATAGAGTTGCAGGAAGATTATTCCAGCAAAGTGAAATCAGGTGCAGACATGAACAAAAAACCACTCGACAGAAGGGTCAAACGTACCCGCAGCAACCTCAGAACAAGCATTACCCGGCTTATTCACGAAAAACCGGTTAATGAAATTACGGTCAGAGAAATTTCCGAAGGGGCCGATATCAACCGTGCTACCTTTTACCTTCATTATAAAGATGTTTATGACATGATCGACCGGATCGAAAACGATATGTTCGACGAATTCGAAAAGATCGTCAATTCACATCCGCCGGAAGATTTCAAAGACCATCCGTTTCTGATTCTGAACGATATCTTTACGTTTCTCAAAGATAATGCAGACATGTGCGCTGCACTGCTCTCGCCAAATGGAGATATCGCATTCGTAAACAAGCTGAAGAACGTTTTACGGGAAAAGTGTTATTCCGACTGGGAAAAGCTTTATCACACCGACAAGCAGGTCAATTTTGTACCCTACTATAGTTTTATTATTTCGGGGTCGATTGGCTTGTTAACCTACTGGCTTGACAACAATATGAAGGAAAGCCCGGAAGAAATGGCAGCTCTGGCAGAAAAAATGATTGTGAACGGCATTTCCGCCCTGGATACAAACGCATCCGGACAGGGATAATGGTTTATTTAAGCAGTTCAGAAAAACTAATTTGAAGCATCAAAAAAGCGTACCGGTTCATCATGACCCGGTACGCTTTTTTGAGTTGTTTCGAAAGGATTCATTCTTTATTCTGCAGCCGTTCAAGCATCTCGCTTACCCGCAGTCCGTTCATGGGATGGATAAAATCCGGTGCGATCTGTGCCAGCGGTTCCAGAACAAAATCACGGTTTTCCATATCCGGATGCGGAACCGTCAGGGTTTCCTGCCGGATCACCTCGTGATCATAAAACAGAATATCCAGGTCGAGTGTCCGCGGTCCCCAGTGAATCTCACGTACTCTGCTTTCGGACTGTTCTGCCTCATGCAGTACATCAAGAAGCTCCATGGGATCCAGCAGCGTGGTGATTTCCATCACGCCGTTTAGAAAATCGTCCTGGCTGACACCACCGTAAGGTTCTGTTTTTATGATCTCACTTACGTTCACTACTTCAATATCCTGGTTTCCTGCCAGATATTCGATTCCCCGGGCAATATGTTTTTCCTTATCCCCCATATTGGAACCGAAGGCAATGTAAGCCTGATGACGTCCTCGCTTCAGGACCACCGATACCGATTCAAAAGGCAGGGGAATGGGCGCATCCGGTTTTTTCAGTTCAAACCGGATTTTCTGTATCGCCGGCCATTTTCTCAGTATTTCCCGAACAGTTTTTTCCGCGGCTGCTTCGATCAGGTCGTATGACTGTTCCGTCATAACCTGAGTAATCAGTGAACAGACTTCTCCGTAATGAACTGACTGCGTCAGATCGTCCGTCTTCCCTGCCGGACGCAGGTCCAGATACAAAACTGCACTGACCAGAAAATTCTGACCGTTTTCTTTTTCCGCATCAAAAACGCCGTGATAGGCATAAACACTCAGATTATCAATTCGTATCTGATCCATTTCTTTCCTCCTGAAACTGGTGACTAGTGACTGGTGAACCTGATCATACCTGTTCAAACTGATGCACTGCCGCTGGTCAGAATGGCTTCGGTCATCCGCACGGCCCGGTAATTTTCCTTTACATCATGAACCCGTACAAAAGATACACCGTTCATAACACCAATGACACTGGTCGCAACCGTTCCTTCTACCCGTTCATCAGCTGGCAGATCGAGTGTCAGGCCGATGCAGGACTTTCTGGATGTTCCCAGCAGAACCGGAAGTCCGAAATCATTCAGTTCATCCAGACGTTTGATGATTTCCAGGTTATTGTCCAGACTCTTGGCGAATCCGACACCCGGGTCAAGGATAATCCGGTCACGCGCGATACCGGCCCCGGAGGCAATGTTCAGAGTTTCCTGTAAATCCCTTTTTACATCTTCCATAAAAGAAGTATAGTCCGTATTATTCCGATTATGCATCAGACAGCACGCCACACCGGCATCCGCGATTACCCCTGCCATTTCAGGATCATATTTCAATCCCCAGATGTCATTGATCAGGTCCGCTCCCGCTGCAATACCGGCCCGTGCAACATTTGATTTGTAGGTATCCAGCGAAACCGGTACATCAAAACGTTTTTTGACAGCCTGAATTACCGGGATCACCCGGTCGATCTCTTCCTGATCGGAAAGAAGGGTATAACCGGGTCTGGTAGACTCTCCCCCGATGTCGACAATGTCCATTCCGTCTTTAAGCATCTGTTCAGTATGTCTGAGCGCATTATCCAGATGGTTCCATTTTCCGCCGTCTGAAAAGGAATCGGGGGTGATATTCAGGATTCCCATGATATAGGTTCTGCTGCCGGTATTAAATTCTTTATTTCCGATTTTCATCATTCTGCTGTTTTTCTCTTTTTCTCTTCAGGACATTGAATTCCATGCCATCGATCCGGCTTGACCTCAGTCAGTCTGGTACTGGCCCGGCAGGATATTCATCCGATATAGTTTTAATAGACGAGGTGAAGATTCTTTTTCTCATCACTCCAGTTGCAGGATGGAGCTGCGGGACAGCACCAGCAGCTGCGGGAAGCCTTGTCGGCACGATATAACAGAGCTGAAAGTCCCGCCTGTCCGGAGATTTCGGGATCCCGGTGGCCTCTGACTGCATCCACAACCACCGCGATTTCAGAAACACTGAAGCCGCAATCTTCCAGAATGGCGGATGCTATGTCCGCGCCAGCCTGTTCATGCGGTATGCCCCGGTCATACTGCAAATGCTTCCCCAGATCATGTACCAGAGCAGCCGCATAGATGAGATCCGCCGGAATCTCAATATTCTCTTCCAGGCTGATGATGCGCATGATTCTGGCAGTATCAAGCAGATGGGGCAGGTCGTGATGACAGTAAATCCTGTTTTCCTCTGCTTTCCGGTTCTGCTCCATATGCTCCAGAAACAGCGGATGACGCAGAATTCTGTCTGCCCGTTTCAGTGCAGACGATGCCGCCTGATTTGCGTTACTCACAACGCCCGCATCAATCTGAAGAACTGATCCTGCAGCGCCGGATTTTCCTCAAAGCAGCCGCGCGCTGCCAGTGTTCCTGTCTGTGTCCCCGGCTTCTTAACACCGCGCATGGTCATACACAGATGCTCTGCTTCAGCCATGACGATCACACCCTGAGGGCTCAGATATTCCATCACCGCATCTGCAATCTGCCCGGTGAGCTGTTCCTGAATCTGCAGTCTTCTGGCATAAACTTCCACTGTTCTGGCCAGCTTGCTCAGACCGGCAACTTTCCCGTTGGGTATATAGCCGATGTGAATCTTTCCGTAAAACGGAAGCATATGGTGTTCGCACATAGAATAGAATGTTATATCCTTTTCGATCACCATATCATTGCGGTCTACCGAGAATGATTTTGAGAGGTGATCTTCAGCACTTTCATACATCCCTCCGCAGATTTCACCATACATACGCGCAATCCGCTGTGGCGTTTCCACCAGACCTTCCCTGTTTACATCTTCTCCGATTCCTTCAAGAATCAGCCGGACACCAGCTTCGATTTTAGCCTGATCCATCATAGTTTTTTCCTCACTTTAATAGTAACCTGTATATACATGCAGTTGACAATACGACTGCCTGATCAAAATGATATTACCTGATGCCATTGTCAAACCGATACCGCTGAAGACTAAATGACTGTATCACCGATAGGATT
>JBMNSG010000039.1:0-17474 GCA_050945075.1 Eubacteriaceae bacterium
CGGAACGGTCATCAGTGCCGGTGTCATGCTGGTTTATCTGTGCCTGACAGGCATGAACGCTTCTGTAATCCGTGCCGTACTTATGTTTATCGCAGCTGGTGCGGCTTCTGCCCTGAGACGGACTTATGATCCGCTTTCAGCATTATGTTTTTGTGCGGTAATCCTGCTGCTGGATTCACCGGCACAGCTGTATGCAGCGGGCTTCCAGCTTTCGTTTTGTGCAGTTGCCGGAATCGTGCTGTTTTACGGACCATTATCCGTATGTCTGGAGAAACGTTTCGGAAAGAGCGCCGTACTGTCTTCACTGCTGCTCACCATTACTGCAACCGCCGGGACTCTGCCTGCTGTTTTGTACAGCTTTCACGTTCAAAGTCTGATCGCACTGGTCTCAAACCTGCTGCTGGTTCCGCTTTCAGGACTTCTGGTCGGCCTCTCCATGCTGGCTGTATTGTGCGCAGGCTTCTGCACGCCGCTTATTCCGCTGGTCAAAACAATTTACCTGTCGGTATCCGGGTTTTTT
The DNA here is from genome assembly GCA_050945075.1 of Eubacteriaceae bacterium. Classification (GTDB taxonomy): domain Bacteria; phylum Bacillota; class Clostridia; order Eubacteriales; family Eubacteriaceae; genus UBA7485. Next base: position 521 of record JBMNSG010000039.1, read on the forward strand.
ACCGGCGCAGCCGTCTATCTGGGATCACTTCCTTTTCCGGATCTGGCTGCGGATAGACAAGGATATCTGACCGCGATGCTGCTGCCTGTTATGCTGGCTGTATGCAGTGGTTATTTCAAATCACCGGTCAGAAGAAAACAGGTCCTCTCATTAATATGTACCAGCTGTGTGATTCTGGTTTGCTGCGCCTTCAGTCTGAGACCGCAGCGGAATCTGACAGTCACCTTTCTTGATGTCGGTCAGGGGGATGCAGCGCTGGTACAGACGCCGGAAGGCCGGAATTTTCTGATTGACGGCGGCGGATATGAGGAATACGGGGAGGCTGTCTCCCGTAAAACCAGCATTTCAGAAAAGGTTCTGCTGCCCGCATTAAAATCGAAAGGAATTACCCGTCTGGACGGTGTTTTTATTACACACGATCATGCGGACCATGCTCAGGGGGCAGTTGAAGTGCTGGCAGAAATGCCGGTTTCTGCAGTTTATGTTAATCCCGGCTGGGATGACACGGATCTGGAAGCATCATTGAACGTTCCGCTCAGACGTCTTGCCAGAGGCGACTCCTTTACATCGGGAAGTACCGGGATTGACATACTCAGTCCGGCCGATACGGGTATAAAAGAGCAGGAGCAGCAGAATGAGGATTCGCTGATACTCCGTATCAGCTTTGGTGCCAGCAGCTTTCTGATTACGGGAGATTCCGGGATCGAAGCGGAGGAGCAGCTGGAAAACATACCGGAGACAACAGTGCTCAAAGCAGGCCATCACGGATCAAAGTATTCTTCAGGACAGGAATTCCTGGAAGCTGTCTCGCCCGGGGTGATTATCGTTTCAGTCGGAGAGAAGAACCGCTACGGACATCCGGCGCCGGAAGCAATGCAGCGTTTTGAACAGACCGGTGCCGAAATCCTGAGAACAGACCAGTGCGGTGCTGTAGAATTCATCACGGACGGAGAAAACATCAGCCGGAAAATCTTTATGGTACAATAGTACAGTTAACATTATTGCCATGCAGGAGACAGGATGAAAAACTACAAGGATCTGACAAAAGACATCAAAAACGGGACGCTGTCTCCGGTTTATCTGTTTACAGGGAGTGAAAACAATATCGCATCGATGATGATCGAGAAGCTGAGCGACCGTTTTATAACCCCCGGAATGGAAATTCTCAATATTAACAGATTCGAAACAAAAAATCCTGATGTGTCTGAGATTCTGGCAGCCTGCGAAACACTTCCGGTTATGTCGGAACGCCGGATTGTGATTGCATACGAAGAGACCGCACTGCTCGGATTGACTGATAAAGCTTCTCAGGAAGCACTTTCCGCTTATTTTAAAAACCCCTGTCCTTCTACAGTACTCATTATCGAAAATGAAAAGCCGGATAAACGCAGAAAACTCTATAAGGAAGCTGTGAAAGCGGGAGAGCTGGTCGAATTTTCCAAGCTCGATCAGCACGGCCTTGAAAACTGGGTCGGAGCCAGAATGAAGCGGGCGGGCGTAAAAATTTCCCGGAATGCGGTCGAAGCCTTTATCGGCCGGATCCACTATCTGGATAATGCTGATGTAAGCACAGTCAGCGTGGATACGGAGCTGCAGAAACTGATCGATTTCGCTGGTGAAGGGGGACAGATCTCCGAGAATGATGTTCTGGAGATTCTGCCGCCGGGCATGGAAGATAATATTTTTAAAATGACGGATCTGATTGCCCAGGGGAAAGCCCAGCAGGCGGTCGATATGCTGCGCCGCTTTGAGCTTGAAGGCGAGTCTCCGATCCGTATTTTCGGGCTGATCGTCCGTCAGGTCAGGATTATGGCGATGCTGGCAGCGCTGCTTGAAGAAAATGCCAGTCAGCAGGAAATGGCGGAAATGGCCAAAATTCCGCCGTTTGTTGTAAGAAAGACACTGCCCACGGTTCGCCGTTATGCTCCGGGAAGGCTCAACGAGCTGATCATGGATGCCGCAGATACTGATTTATGGATGAAAACAGGCGCCATGGAGCAGAGTCTGGCTGTGGAGCTGTATATTCTCAAAATGCTGAAACGGAAGTAGTACTGTAAAAAGCAGCAGGCAGGAGAAAAGCGGTTCCGGTAAAATCCGGGCGGATGTAAAATAGATTTAGAAGATGAATACAGCCACCGGAAAGTTATAAACCGGTTCCGGACTGCAGGCAGTGACAGGAGACGCATCATGGAAAAACAACAGTCTTATATTTTAAGTATTTCAGCAGGGACAGGCTGTTTCCGCCATATCCGTATCGATGCTGAATCAACACTTAGCGATTTGAATGATGCGATTCTCTGTGCTTTTGAGATTCCGGAACATTATCCGCATGCTTTTTTCATGGATAACCGCTGCTGGGGCCGCGACGGTTACGGCTCTGATCCTGTGGTTTTCCGTGGACGTTCAACAGCAACATGCAGCCTGCGCAGTCTCGGACTGAAAAAACACTCGAAATTCAAATATCTGTACAGTTATCAGGAAGAACTGCATTTTCAGATCAAAGTGCTGCAGGAGCTGGATGAACCGACCTTCCAGCCTTATGTAACCCGGGAAAAGGGACCGTCTCCGCTTCACTCTGCCAGCCAGCAGACCGGTCAGAACGGCTGGCCGGAATTATATCCGGAATCCAGACGGCTGCAAATGCTCAAAAGACTGAATATTCCGAATGAAATAGTTTCGATGCTGTACAGCTACTTTGACTCAATGGCCCGCTTTTACGGGATTATTCCGCTCAACAGGGCTTTTGAAATTATTAACAGTCAGCTGGGCTCTGATGCTGTCAGAGAAAAGGATTTTCTCGATTTCTGTGAAATTGTCAGACATGAGGAGCAGCCCTATGCGATTCTCGGTGAAGAATCGCTGTTTTCTGACGGAGAAATATCAAAGCCGATGGACAGACGGCTGATTGCAGAGGATCTTTACGACAGAGATTTCGACGACATTTACGAGCTGATGCATGAGCAGCAGGACAAGCCATATTATGTCCCGGATCAGATCGATCTGCTGGAATACAGTGACCGTCTCTGTTTTGATACAGCTGAAGACGGGATCTATCTTCTGGATCTGCTTTATACGATTATCAAGGGGAAACGGCGTGCGGAAACGGCTTTTGTTGATATTCTGAACATGATCCGTCAGGGCGTTCAGGATGCTGTCGAGGTTATTGATCTTGTCGGTGATTACGGAGCAGACCTGGATCAGGACAGTATCGAAGATCTGCTGGAATTATTCTGCGATATAGCCAGTCACTGCAGGCTGCGGCAGAACTGCGGCTATACACCGGAAGAAATGCACAGCATGGTCATGGCTGATGGAAAGTCTGTCCGGAATTCAGCCACGGCTCCGGGTTTTGTTTCGATGCCGGAAACGCGGGAATGGACCCCGGATGATCTGTACCGGCAGCTGCAGGAGCTCTATTCTTCAGATTCGGATACAGTGATCTCTGATTCCATGGATACAGCGGGGGCAGTGTCTGTATTCGACAGAAACCGGAACAGAGCAGTCAGCGGGACCAGAGAACAGAGCGGAATGACGGATAACGTTTATTCGTTTCAAACCGGCAGAAAAATCGCGGACAGTGACCCCTGTCCGTGCGGAAGCGGTAAAACATATGGGAACTGCTGCGGGAAAAAAGAATAGTCTGGCAGCCGCGTCGGATTAACCGTAATATCAGCTGTAAAAGGGTAAAAAAAGAAGCGCCTATTACGAGCGCTTTCTTTTAGAGACGGTGTTATATTCTGGGGAAGGAGAATTACTCAGCGATTTCGTTTAATGCTTTAGCTAAAGTACTTTTCTTGCGGGCAGCGCTGTTCTTGTGAATAACGTTCTTAGATGCAGCCTGATCCAGCTTCTTAGCGGCTTTGTTAAATGCTTCCTGAGCCTTTGCTTTATCGCCTTCTGCAGCTGCAGCCTGGAATTTCTTCATTTCTGTTTTCAGATTAGTCCTTACGGCCTTGTTTCTGACACGTGCCTTTTCGTTTGTCTTAGCTCTTTTGATTGCTGATTTGATGTTTGCCATCTGTTCCTCCTGGTTCTTTTATAACATTCGAAGTATATCACGTTGCCGTGCTTCAGACAAGTATGTATTTCGTTAACAAAAAACTTTATCTGCTTTTCTGTTAAAATTTCGGGAAGCAGTGTATAATCTTATACAGGTTTTATTACAGTTATTCGCAGACAAATTTGCATATATTATCGCAATCTTCAGTCTCCGGCTGCCATTGCGGCAGCGCTCCAATTTTATTTCAGGAAAACTATGTCAGAAAAACAACAACATACACGCAATTTTTCTATAATTGCTCATATTGACCACGGCAAATCGACACTTGCCGACAGACTTATTCAGCAGACCGGGCTTATTTCAGACCGGGATCTGGTCGATCAGGTGCTGGATAATATGGATATTGAACGTGAACGCGGGATTACAATCAAGCTTCAGGCGATCCGCCTTGTTTACAAGGCCAAGGACGGTGAAGAGTATATTCTCAATTTGATTGACACCCCCGGCCATGTCGATTTTACCTATGAGGTTTCACGCTCGCTGGCTGCCTGTGAAGGTGCGGTGCTGGTTGTGGATGCTTCCCAGGGTATTGAAGCGCAGACCATTGCCAATGTTTATCTGGCACTGGACAACGATCTCGAAGTTCTTCCCGTCATCAATAAAGTAGACCTGCTCTCCGCCAGACCGGAACTGGTCAAGAAGGAAATCGAAGACGTAATCGGTCTCGACGCAGAAAATGCGCCGATGATTTCCGCCAAGACCGGGCTGAATATCGAAGATGTTCTGGAAATGATCGTCAAAGAAGTTCCGCCGCCGCAGGGTGATCCGGAAGCTCCGCTTAAAGCGCTTATTTTCGACTCCAAATACGACCAGTACCGGGGTGTTATCGCTTCTGTGCGGATTGTCGAAGGGACAATTCAGACCGGCGAGAAGATCCGGATGATGGCCGGTGGCAAAGAATTCGATGTCGAAGAAGTCGGCGTGTTCGGAGACGGCCTGATTCCCCAGCCGGCTCTGGAGGCGGGTGATGTCGGCTATATTATTTCCGGTGTTAAAAACGTCGTGGACACGAGAGTCGGGGATACCATCACATCGGCTGAAGCACCGGCAGACAAACCGCTTCCGGGGTATAAGGAAGTTACGCCCATGGTCTACTGCGGGATTTATCCGGCAGATGGGGCCCGCTATGAAGACCTGCGCGAAGCGCTGGCCAAGCTCAAGCTCAATGATGCCAGCCTCCTGTTCGAACCGGAAACATCGATTGCGCTGGGATTCGGATTCCGCTGCGGCTTCCTGGGCCTGCTGCATATGGAAATCATCCAGGAAAGACTGGAACGGGAATTCAACCTGGATCTGGTGACGACAGCACCTTCTGTTATCTACCGGGTTACCAAAACAGACGGAACCGTACTGATGGTTGACAATCCCACCAATCTGCCGGATCCTTCGGAAATTGAGATCATGGAAGAACCGATCGTCAATGCGACCATCATCACTCCATCGGAATACATCGGCTCGATTATGGAACTGTGTCAGGAACGCCGTGGCACCTATATCAACATGGATTATATAGAAGACACCCGTGTTGAACTCCACTATGAAATGCCGCTTAATGAAATTATCTATGATTTTTTCGATGCGCTTAAATCCAGAACCAGAGGTTATGCTTCGCTCGACTATGAAATCAAGGAATACCGTCCGTCCAGACTGGTCAAGCTTGATATTCTGTTAAACGGGGAAATGGTCGATGCGCTTTCGTTTATCATGCATGAAGACAATGCCATTAAACGTGGTCGTGCGATTACCAAGAAACTGAAAGAAGTGATTCCGCGCCAGCAGTTTGAAATTCCGATTCAGGCTGCCATCGGCTCCAAAATCGTAGCCAGACAGACACAGTCTGCTTTGAGAAAAGACGTACTGGCCAAGTGCTACGGCGGTGATATTTCACGTAAACGCAAGCTCCTTGAAAAGCAGAAAGAAGGGAAAAAGCGGATGCGCCAGGTCGGTTCGGTAGAAGTACCGCAGGAAGCCTTCATGGCTGTGTTGAAGCTGGACTCATAGGAGAACCGGATGGAAAAAACAGAACTTCAGAAAATGACAGTAGTCCAGCTTAAAAAGCTGGCTGCCGAGCAGGGAATTCAGCTCAATTCCAAAATGCGCAAGGGCGACATTCTGGAACAGCTGGCAGGTCATAGTCCGGTAAAAGAGGACAGGAACTCCAGAGTCACCGGTAAAAAATCCGAATCCGGCGGCCAGGCCGTACATGATATTGACAGTTCGGCCGGATCCGGTGAAAGCCTGAAAAAGGCGCCTGCTGCGGCTGAATCAAAAACAACTGAAGAAAAAGACAGCGCAGAAGCCGGGACTGGAAGTGCTCGCGAAGACAGCAAAGTGAGTGAAAAGGAAACGGGATCGGAATCCGGGAAAAGTCTGGTTCAGGCTGCGGAGGACGAAGCCGGCCATGAAGCGCACGGGTTGATTCCCAGCACTGCGTTTGGACACACCCGTTTCAAGAAGGCGGAAAGCCACGGAAAAACCCGGTACCAGCAGAGCAACGGCAATAACGGGAAATCGGGCGGACTCAACAGTGCCGCTCGCGAAAATCATAAACAGACCTACCAGAAGAAAAAGAATGATCGTTATGCCAGAATCAAGGACGATATTACCAATACTGTACAGGTTTCGGGCAAGCTTGAAATCCGGCCGGAAGGCTATGGACTGGTAGCCAACGATGGAGCCGAACCGCCCTACGATCACATTTATGTCTCGCCCAGTCAGATCCAGAAGTTCAGGCTCAGGACCGGAGATATTCTCGGGGGCAAAGTCCGTCCGCCCAAGCAGAGTGAAAAATACGCGGCCATGCTGTTTCTGGAAATCGTAAACGGAACTGAAACACGCCAGATCATCAACGAAATGGCCCAGCTGATGCGCACGGATCAGCACGAATCGGATGCCCGCTTCAAGGAAAGCCATACCGGTATTCTGGATGTAAATCCGGACGGATACGGTTTCCTGCGTACTGATAATTATCTGCCCGGGGAAGATGACATTTATGTAGCAGCCAATCAGATCCGCCGCTACGGACTCTCGACCGGTGACAAAATCACCGGGAAAATCCGCAAATCTTCAGAAGGCGAAAAAAACGATGCGCTCCTGTATATCGAAAAGGTTAACGGCGATATACCGGAAACAACCGCTCACCGGCCCAAGTTTGAAAATCTGCTTCCGGTATTCCCGGATGACAGGATCACACTGGAAACCGGGCCTTCTCCTTTGTCAACCAGGATGATCGACCTTTTTTCGCCGATGGGAAAAGGCCAGCGAGGCATGATTGTAGCGCCGCCAAAAGCAGGGAAAACCACGCTGCTCAAGGACATTGCCAAAGGCGTCACCACCAATCATCCGGAGATCGAACTGATCATTCTGCTGGTAGACGAACGTCCGGAAGAAGTCACGGATATGCGCCGTAGCATTGATGCAGATATTGTCTGCTCCACCTTTGACCAGCCGGCACAAAATCATCTGGCTGCGGCACAGATGGTACTTGAACGCGGCAAGCGTCTGGTCGAACAGGGGAAGGATGTGGTGATCCTTGTTGATTCACTGACGCGCCTGACCCGTGCCAATAACCTCTGTGTTGAACCGTCCGGACGGACACTTTCCGGTGGTATCGATCCGGAAGCCCTGTACTTTCCGAAGAAGTTTTTCGGTTCTGCCCGTAATATCGAAAACGGAGGGAGTCTGACCATTATCGCCACGGCTCTGGTCGAAACAGGCAGCCGCATGGACGATATTATTTATGAAGAATTCAAGGGTACCGGTAATATGGAACTGCATCTGGAACGCGATCTGGCACAGCGCCGGATTTATCCGGCCATCAACCTGCTCAAGAGCGGAACCAGACGTGAAGATCTGCTTCTGAATGATCAGGAACTGCGCGGATCCTTTGCAATCCGCAAGACCTATGACAGCAGCGCCGTACAGATGACAGACAAAGTCATCACAGCCATGAACAAGACACATTCCAATCAGGAATTTTTGAACCGGTTTATTAAACAGAAACCCTGACAGCTGTCTTTTCCAGTGCTTTTTTCGGACTGTGCCAGCTTGCAGATCCGCAGAAACATGTTATAATATAAAAGTTAAGTCTATTGAGTTAGTTCTATTGACAACAAAACAGCAAGATCCAGGAGCCGGATTATTACGGTTCCAAAATATCCAGAATAAAAGTGAGGTGAATACGATGAAAGATGGAATCCATCCGAAGTACGGTAAAGCCGTCGTCAAATGTGCATGCGGCAATACCTTCGAAACAGGTTCAACCAAGCCGGAACTCAAAGTTGAAATCTGTTCGGCGTGCCATCCGTTCTTTACAGGCAAGCAGAAGCTCGTCGATACAGGCGGACGTGTAGAACGCTTTAACAGAAAATACGGCAAAAAGTAAAAAGAACCGCCGACAGGCGGTTCTTTTTCTTCTTTTTTGGACTTTGAAATATGAAAGAAATAAAACCAGCAGTGGAAATTGACAAGACGGCCGGCGATCTGCTCCGGGAAGCTGCGCCGGTTCTCCGGAATGCCGGCATCGATACAGCCAGACTCGATACAGAGCTGCTTCTGGCACAGGTCCTGAAGGTTGACAGGATTTCATTTTATGTTCATCCGGACCGGAGGGTTTCAGAAAAAGAACAGGAAGAATTTCTGGAGCTGATCGAACGCCGGGAAAAGAGAGAACCGATTGCCTATATAACCGGACATAAAGAATTCATGGGACTGGATTTTCTGGTCGAGCCCGGGCTTCTGATCCCACGCCCTGACACGGAAGTAATCGTGGAGTGGATCATCGGCCGTCTGGATGGGCGTACCGGCTTGAACATTCTGGATCTATGCTCCGGAAGCGGTGCCATCGGCCTGTCGGCTGGCTCTGCACTGCCCGGTGCGGGGATCGTCCTTTCCGATCTTTCGGAAACGGCAGTCAGAGTCGGCACCGACAATGCCCGGCGTCTCGGTGTTCCGGCAGAGATCAGACATGGAAATCTGTTCAAAACGATCAGAAGCGGAGAACGATTTGACTTGATTGTCTCCAATCCGCCTTATATAGCGGATGATGAAATAGACGGACTGGAGCCGGAGGTATCGGAGTGGGAACCGAGAATTGCGTTAAGCGGCGGGGCTGACGGGTATCAAATTTACAGGCGCATTATCCGGGAAGCAGATTCATTTCTCAAGCCCGGCGGAATTCTGATACTCGAAGCGGGTGACGGGCAGGCACAGACTCTTGCCGGTATCCTTGAAAAAAGCGGTTTTGGTTCAATAGAACTGATTCCGGACTTGACAGGAACGGTACGCGGCGTAGCTGCTTTCTTGTCTGAAAAGCCCGTCTGTGATACTATTTAAGGACAAGCGCAGACAGTTAACGCGCTGCCCTAACAGACAGAAACGATGGAGGAATAGATTATTATGATATCTGCAGGAGAGTTCAGAAACGGTGTTACTTTTGAAATGGATGGAGGCGTATGGACAGTTGTTCATTTCCAGCACGTCAAACCTGGAAAGGGTGCAGCATTTGTCCGGACCAAGATTAAAAATGTGGTAACCGGAGCTGTTGTCGAAAGAACATTCAGTCCGACGGAAAAATTCCCGAAAGCACACATCGATACCAAAGAAATGCAGTATCTTTACGCGGACGGAGATATCTATTACTTCATGGATCTTGAAACCTACGAACAGATTCCGCTGGGTCTTGCCCAGGTAGAAGATGCGCTTCAGTATCTGAAGGAAAACGACAATGCAACCATCAAGTTCTTTAAAGATGAAGCATTCTCAGTCGCAGCTCCCAACTTTGTTGTTCTTGAAGTCACCAAGTGTGAACCGTCAGTAGCCGGCAACACGGCAACAGCTGTTACCAAACCGGCAACAGTAGAAACCGGTGCAACAGTCACCGTTCCCGACTTCATTAACGCAGGAGATAAAATCCGGATCGACACCAGAACCGGAGAATACATGGAAAGGGCATAGGAATGGAATATATTAAAGAAAAGGTAGCTTACCTGCAGGGTCTTGCCGAAGGACTCAAGATTGAGGAAAGCAGCAGCGAAGGCAAGGTTCTCTATCATATCATCGATGTGCTCGACGATATTACCGATGCACTCGACGGCCTGGCAGATGCTCAGTATGCAGCAGAAGAAGAAGCCGAAGAAGTTCAGGAAATCCTTTCTGATATTGTAGAATTCTTTGACGTTCTCGCAGACGATGACGACGATGAATACGAAGATGACGAAGATATTTACGAAGTCATCTGCCCTGAATGCGGTGAAACTTATCTGGCAGATTTTGAATCGTTTGAAGAAGACGATGTTTTCTGCCCCAACTGCGGAGCACCCTTTAAACTTGAAGAATCCGTTTTAGAGAAGCTGACACACGGAGACGAATCCGAAGCTTCAGATAAGGACGAATAAATGGAAACCAGCGGAAAGATTGTTCCGTCGGAAATATCGGCAGAAATGATCTGCTCCATAGCAAATCTTGCTGTGCTCGGTGTAGACGGAATTGAAAAAACCTATATGAACCTCAAGGATGCAGTCATTGACGTGATGCATCCCTCTGCGGTTTCAAAGGGTGTCAGAGTCGTTGAAAAAGACAATGGATACAGAATCGATCTGTTTGTCATTACAGAAAAAAATGTTATTATACCGACGGTCTGCCGCAATGCGCAGATCAAGGTTAAGGAATCCGTCGAAATCATGACAGGGAAACCGGTCGCTAAAGTCAACCTGCATGTTGAAGGCAGCGGAAAATATTAAGGACTGCGTCGGCAGTCCTTTTTTACAGGAAAAAATATGAAAAATAAACCGAACCGCAGGAAAGAACGCGAACTTGCCCTCTGGGGAATTTTCCAGGAAGATTTTAATCTGGACGGGAAAAACGAACAGATTGACGGGTTTATTGAGGATTTCCCTGCAGAAGAAATGCAGGAAGAACTCAGGGACGTGGACGGCAGTTACGCAAAGGAAGTGATTGCTGCTTTTAACACAAACCGCCAGGAAATTGACTCCAGAATTTCCCATTATCTGAAAAAGGACTGGGATCTTTCCAGACTGCCTAAAGCGGAAAAATCAGTGATGCGCCTGGCTGTAACAGAACTGTATTTTGTTTCTCACCCGGTTCCCAAGGAAATCGCCATTAATGAAGCCGTGGAGCTGACAAAAAAATACGGAGAAGAAGACGGCCGCAGATATGTAAACGGGATTCTGAACCGGATGGTGAAAGAAATTCCCCAGGTTAACCTGGTAGATCCGGGCAAAGAAAAAGCTGCAAAGAAAAAACAGAAGGCTCTGTCTCAAAAAGCCGCTCAGGCACAGACAGCAGCAGGTACCGTTAAAGAACAGGCTGATGCAGATGTCAGCGCGGAAGCACCGGTACAGGCAGCAGCGGCTGAAACTGTACCAACAGGAGAAACACCGGTCATCGACGCCGGCGATACACAGGCTGTCGATACCCGGACCGGCGACTCACAGTCTGATGATGCTCCGGCCAGTACTGCAGAAACATCCGAAACTGATGAAGCCTGACAAACCGGGAGTTTTCTTGGGAATCGACAGCAGCGCCTATACCACTTCACTGGCCCTGGTCTCGGAGGACCGCAGTATAACAGCCGAGGAACGGATTGTACTTGCTGTACCGGAAGGTGCCAGAGGACTTCGTCAGTCGGAGGCTGTTTATCAGCACCTGAAAAACATGCCGGTTCTGTTTAAACGGATCGAGTCGGAACTGGGCAGTCACCGGATTGCCGGGATTGCTGTTTCGACCCGGCCGGAGAACAGAGAAGAATCTTTCATGCCGGTTTTTAATGCCGGCATTTCTTTTGCGGAAACTGTTTCTTCAGTAACGGGTGCCCCGCTTATGCGCACTGCCCATCAGGAAAACCATCTGGAGGCGGCTGCTTTTTCATCGGGAGAAACCCTTCCAGAACGGTTTCTGGGTGTTCATTTTTCCGGCGGAACGTCAGAGATTCTCGATGTGACCCGCACAGCCAGAGGCTACAACTGCAGCCGGCTGGCGCAGAGTCTCGACCTCAAGGCCGGCCAGCTTATTGACAGGACCGGCGTTTTAATGGGACTGGGTTTCCCGGCCGGAAAAGATCTGGAAAAGCTGGCGCTTTCTGCCGAAAACGGATCTGCCAGAAGCTGCGGAACCGGAGACGGTGTTGTCATACCGGTTGCCATGGACGGAGCGGATTTTCATTTTTCCGGACAGGAGAATAAAATCACCAGGCTTCTGCAGGACGGTGCCCGGCAGGACGAGACGGCTCTGGCTCTGTTCCGGATGATCGCAAGAACCCTGAACCGGTCACTCCGGCTTCTTACCGGACAGACAGGCTTGAAGACAGTGTTGTTTTCGGGCGGTGTCATGGCGAATGGGATTATCCACAGGGAGCTTCAGGATAAACTGGCACCTGCAGGCATCCATCTGGTATTTTCCGATCCTCGATATTCATCGGATAATGCCTGCGGGAATGCACTGCTGGCTCAGCGCTTTTTTGCGGAAAGGAAAACGAATGCCGGAACGGTCACTGAGTGTTTCACAGGTTAATCGGTTTATTAAACGTTTGATTGAAGGCAGCGCTGTTCTGAAACGCGTCCTCGTAGAAGGCGAAATTTCCGGATGCAGATTCGCTGCTTCCGGCCATCTCTATTTCTCACTGAAGGATGGAAACTCGGAAATAAGCTGCGTAATGTGGCGTTCGGCTGCTGCAAAACTTAAATTCATGCCCGAAAACGGAATGAGCGTGATGGTCAGCGGCAGCGTGCAGGTTTATGCAAAAGGCGGCTCTTACCAGATTATTGTCACAAAAATCGAACAGGCCGGACTGGGCACACTTTACATCGAATATGAACGGCTTCGCCGCGAACTGGAGAGCAGAGGCTGGTTTAATCCGGAGAAAAAAAGAAAAATCCCCGCAGAAATCAACCGGATCGGTGTTGTCACATCTGCTTCCGGTGCTGCTGTCCATGATATTATTTCTGTAATCGCCAGAAGAAATCCATCTGTCGGCATTCTGCTGGCACCGGCTTCCGTTCAGGGAACTGGCGCGGCACAGGAAATCGCGGATGCCGTGAAACGTCTGAACGAGCACGGCGGAATCGATGTGATTATTGTGGGCCGCGGCGGCGGTTCGCCTCAGGATTTGAATGCCTTTAACGAAATGCCGGTACTGCAGGCAGTTCACGATTCAAAGATACCGGTTATCTCTGCGGTCGGACACGAAACGGATGTGCTGTTATCGGATTTTACTGCCGATCTCAGAGCTCCGACACCGACAGCCGCAGCCGAGCTGGTTTCCGAAGACCGTGCTGAGCTGCTGGATTCGATCGAACTGCTTCAGAACAGGCTGACAGACAGAATGGAACGGCGGATCAGGGATTTAATGCAGCAGAACGATCTGCTGGCACAGCGTCTGCAGGCATCCAGCCCGGAATCGGTGCTGGTACGGAATACCGGCCGCTGCGCGCTCCTGACGGTCCAGCTCAAGCAGAGTATGGACAACAGGCTTGCCGGGGCGCAGGCCCGGCTGAAGCAGCTGACAGAAGCGCTGACGCTGCTGAATCCGGGGCTCAGGCTCGAAAAAGGATGGGTCTATGTGACCGGAGCAGATGGCAGGCCGGTAATCAGCGCTGCCCGGGCAGTTGAAAACACGCAGCTCGATCTGCATTTTGCAGATGGAACAGTAAAGGTAAGACCGGAAAAGGACTGATAAATGGCTAAAAAAACAATGAATCAGCAGCTCGAAAGACTTGAAGTGATTGCCTCGGAACTGAAAAACGAGGATCTGGGGCTGGAGGAAGCGCTCAAACTCTATGAAGAGGGAATGAAGCTTTCCAGAAAATGTACAGAGGAGCTTGAAAAAGCAGAGCTGAAAGTCAGAGAGCTGGCGGAAGACGGGACAGAACAGGAATTCGATACCGCTTCCGGAGACGATGAATAAGATTCAGAGAGCGGGGGAACAGACAATGGAAGAATTTAAGGGGATTTTGGCAGGTAAGGTACAGGAAGCAGAAGATTCTCTGGAAAACCGTTTTGAACACCGTTTTGATGCGCCTGACATTATTGTCAGTGCCATGCATTATTCTCTTTTTGCCGGGGGAAAACGGCTGCGTCCGATTCTCATGCGTGAAACCATGAGGGCCCTGGGTAAAGATCCGGAAATCATTGCACCGCTGGCCGATGCAATCGAGATGATCCACACATACTCGCTGATTCATGATGATCTTCCTGCCATGGATGATGATGATACAAGACGGGGCAAGCCGACTAATCATATTGTCTACGGAGAAGATACAGCGATACTGGCGGGAGACGCACTGCTGAATTTTGCCATGGAAACGGCACTTTCCGGCATTCCGGAACAGGAACCCGGCAATTATATCAAAGCCATGCAGATTCTGTTTGCTTCATCCGGCGTAGACGGGATGATCGGCGGGCAGGTAGCGGATACCATTTCCGATCTGTCCGATATGACACCGGAAAAACTGATGTACATCCATGAACACAAAACCGGGGCACTGCTGCGGGCCGCGGTGCTCTGTGCAGCTGTGGCAGCCGGTGTCGATCAGGAAAAACTGCATGCGCTCGATTCCTATGCGCAGAGCCTGGGACTGGCTTTCCAGATCGTGGACGATATCCTTGATGTAGAAGGAGACGAAAAGATCCTGGGCAAACCGGTCGGAAGCGATGAAAAAAATCACAAAGCGACTTATGTAACCCTCTATGGGACAGCCTCCTCAGAGGACCGTGTACAGGAGCTTAAGCTCAATGCTCTGGCAGCGCTTCACAGTATTGACGGGGAAACCCTGTTTCTGGAAGATCTGGCGGAATATATCTGCAATCGCGACAAATAAAAAAGAGCCGTCAGGCTCTTTTTTTTATGCGTGTTCCTGCTTCAGTGCGATTTGTGGTTCGTTTTGTAAGGGGGGTATATATCAGGGCAGACGTAATAGTCTGAAAGGAGCGCCATTATGTTTTTACCTTTTTTGCTGACATCAACGGCATACATTATCTATATTCTTCTGTATATTCTCTATGTTGTCGGATTCTGGAAAATGTTTACCAAGGCCGGGGAAGCAGGATGGAAATCGATCATTCCATTCTACAATATGTATATTCTTTATAAGATAAGCTGGAGCGGCCAGATGTTCTGGATCTGGTTCCTGTGTATCGTTCTTTCGACAGGACTCGAAAGCTATATTTATTCTGGCGGAGCCGGTGGATGGAATGTTGTTGCCGTCATTTCCGGAATTGCAGCAACAGTCATTTCACTGATGCAGATTGTCAAACTCGGCGCAGCTTACGGAAAGGGGATCTTCTTTGACCTGGGTCTTGTTTTCTTCAATCCGGTCTTTATCATGATTCTCGGGTTTGATAACTGCACCGTTATTACACAATAGACTACTTTTTTCTCTCTGGTGAACATTTAAACCTTCAAAAGGAACGAGAAGCGGTATTACAGATAAACCGTATTGCATCATAACCTTTCGACTTTGAATGCATTTTGTCCGCTCCATTTCAACTTCCTTTCATTTGTAAAAATATCCTTTAAATTCACTATCCGCTAATGACTGTCAGACTGTTCAGCCATTCTCGATATTGGAAAGTAATAACTATATTGCTGTATTTCAAATCAGGCTTTTATTCACTTCAATAGGAGCCTTTTCATTAATTTATAAATACATTTTAACTTTGACGTGTGTAGCACTAATTCCTTACT
Organism: Eubacteriaceae bacterium; assembly: GCA_050945075.1. Classification (GTDB taxonomy): domain Bacteria; phylum Bacillota; class Clostridia; order Eubacteriales; family Eubacteriaceae; genus UBA7485. The sequence continues at coordinate 16,282 of JBMNSG010000039.1, forward strand.
GGTTCTGTTAGTGTTCTTCAATTTCTTGAAAATGCAATTTTAATGATAAATATGTTGAATTTTTCTAAAAACAATTGATTAAATCGACTTTATTTTTAAGGCTAAATATTTATACGCCCAATATATTGACAAAACATCATTGAAAAGTGGTAAACAGACTAATAAATTTCATTTATCTACTATTTGTAGAACATTTACGGAATAATAATCCGTTATTGGGTCTGTTTATGTTTTAAAGATGGAAAGTATTTATGAAACTGGTTGTTTCTAAGTTACGAAGAATAATCGGATGTTTCTAAATCCAATCACAGGGCTGGAATAAGGCCTCCGTTACCATTCTCATCCAGTAGATAGATCTAATCTGCCATCAGCTTGATTCCCTATCCAATATAATCGTAAATCCAGTATTCCGCGCATAAAAAAAGAACCATGGAAGTTACCTTCCATGGTTCTTTCGTTATCTGTTAGCTTAGTCCTGGATGATCTTGTCGACTACGCCGGATCCGACGGTACGTCCGCCTTCACGAATAGCGAAGCGGAGTCCTTCTTCAATAGCGATCGGTGTGATCAGTTCGATTTCCATGACGACGTTATCGCCAGGCATAACCATTTCTACGCCTTCCGGCAGCTTGATGTTACCGGTAACGTCTGTTGTTCTGAAGTAGAACTGCGGTCTGTAACCGTCGAAGAACGGTGTATGACGGCCGCCTTCGTCCTTGGTCAGAACGTATACGTTGGCTGTGAAATGTGTATGCGGATGAATGGAACCCGGCTTGGAGAGGACCTGTCCTCTTTCAACTTCGGTTCTGTCAATCCCACGAAGCAGTGCGCCGATGTTATCGCCTGAACGGCCTTCATCGAGCAGCTTGCGGAACATTTCGATACCAGTTACGACAGTTTTCTTTCTCGGCTTGATTCCGACAATTTCAACTTCGTCTGATACGTGGACTGTTCCTCTTTCAACACGGCCTGTTGCGACGGTGCCGCGGCCTGTGATTGAGAAGACATCTTCGACAGGCATCAGGAACGGCTTGTCTGTGTCACGCTGCGGTTCCGGAATGTATTCATCGACTGCATCCATCAGTTCGACGATCTTGTCGCCCCACGGGCCGGCCGGATCTTCGAGTGCTTTCAGAGCAGAACCGACAATGATCGGTGTATCGTCTCCCGGGAAGCCGTATTCATCGAGCAGT
>JBMNSG010000040.1:0-17290 GCA_050945075.1 Eubacteriaceae bacterium
GCTTTTTCCACTAAATTTTTAGTGGGTTTATCTCGTCCGGATTCATAAATCATCCGGATTCGAGCCATCTGCAGCTGAGCTATACTTTCTTCTTTTAAAGCACTTTCAGTTCTCAGATTTTCAGTATTATAAATATCTATTATCAAACTGAGGAGATTTCTGATTTTACTGGTGGTAATTTTCGGTCCCTGATAGATAATCTCCTGCATGATTATTTCGGCCTGATCGACATAATTCCCGGGAATCTGTTTCGCTTCGATTGGCTGATTATTCTGATTGCTGTAATTTTGTTGACGATTCTGGTTGTATACCATATTGATCACCTCTGACTGTTTCGATTTGAATATACAAATAAATAAATAGCGGTTATGATCTGCCTTCGATCTTCCCTGTTCAGGGCCCAGTCATACATATGTCCGGCAAATTCCTGATAGTCAGTCTTTCCCTTACCAGTAGCCAGAGGCTCCAAACGAGCCAGAAGATAAGCATATCTGGCCAGCTGAAGCCGGTCGGTGCCGGCACTTCTGAGTAGATCCAGAATGCGGTACAGAAAAGCAGTTCCCCGGTCATTGTCTGAAAATGAAAAGAATTTTTTTAACAATCCGGTCTTTTCCTTCACAACTTTATTGTTAAAATCGCTCCAGGAATAGACATTTTCGTCCTTTGCTTCAAATAAGGCAATAGAATTCTTTTCCGGTCTGCCTTTTGCCGCGTCTTCCAGAACCTCCGTTTCTTCTGCTGTCAGTCTCATCGGATAATGGTCAGAATAAATACCGATTCCACCGCTTATCGTCACAGCACCGCATGCAAATTCATTCAGAGCCTTTTGGATTCTCTGAGCGGCTTCAATCGCATCATCCCAGGATCCGACAATAAAGATATCGTCACCACCCGAATAAACGATCGATACCTGAAGCGGTTCCCCGTCACTGTCCTTTTCTTTCATCAGTAAATTGATATACGATTTGAAGAACAATGACATCTGCCTTGAAAATGCCGTTGTCCGGAGCAGGGAAACGAACTGATTTTTCTGATCCGGTTTAGCGGTGTCCTGCTCAAATCCGGCTACAAACGACTGTCCCAGATTATCCACATCCATCCGGCACACTGCAATACGCTTGATTCCCTTCGAAGACTCTGCAAGATTCTCCAAAAGGTTGTCCGCAGAATAATCTCCGACATTTAACCTGATCATACCGGGATATTCATAAATTGTTTTGTTTTTACTGTAGCAGCGGATAAAATCATTTCCGTTTTTATATTTCTGTAATTCTTGATTGTTGATGAACCTGAAGTGTCTTTCTTCTTCAGCACCTGGCAAAATAAAGCCGGAATTCTTATTCTTTTGTGCATTCTTATCAATAACCGTTTGTACAGTAATCAAATCGTTCGTCTGTATATCTTTTGACAGCCGTACAAACAGACCGCACCAGAAGCAGGTTTGTCTTTCTTCATCATGCACTGCAGGTCTGCCACAAACTTTGCATTCGCGGCCGTCATCTTCTTTCCCGTTATTCAAGCCACGCAGCTGATCTGCGTTGTAGCGGGCATTCTTCTTTTCTGCTGTCGCTCTGGAAACACGGCGGAACATTTGTTTATACTGGTCAGTCCCGGGAGACAGGTTGAATAATTCCTCTGCCGTACATACTGTAAAACCGTCTGCCAGATACAGTTCGGGACCGAACTGGGAAGACATCCAGTCATTGAATCTTTTATTCCAGTTTGTCAGAGCCGTTACTGTGTTCCGGGTGTTTGGAAGCAGTACATAACAATGGCCACCGCCGCTGTACAGCAGATTCGCCCGGCTTACTCCGCAAGCATTGAGCAGTTCATCCAGATAATGTTCCATTAACAATTCTAAAAAGAAGGAGTGACTCCGGAGAGTCCTCATCGCTTTTTCGGTGGAAACCGTATAGATAAAATTCTGAATTCCGGAAAAATCAGCTGAGTACAGGATAAAAGCCCCTATGTTTTTCAGTTCATCAGAATTGATTCCGCTTTCCTTTTGGCTATCCGACTGGCCGGCTGCATATTCTGCGAGGCAGGAACCGACCGCTGCAGTAATTTTAAGATGATCATAAAAGGACAGGTCCTGTTCATCTGCTGAATCCGTTCTGTAGGGAACACTGCTCAATGCAGTTTCGAGAAGCGTAGTCAGATTACTGATCCATTTTTCATCTTTCGGAATCTCCGGCAAATGCTTAAGCAGTATATTTGCGATTCTGACATAGTCTTTTTCACTGATCTTTGTTTCTGCTTTGATCACCGGCATTGGGATCTCATTGTTTTCACAATAAGGGCTGATATAGTGGCCCGGATGGTTCCCGTTAAGACGGGTAAAAACAGATAATAAAGGTACTGAAGCCTTCTGTGAATGATCAGTATCTTTTCCTGCAGATGTAATTTCAGCGGCCATTTCGATTAAACCGGCTTCATTGCATGGGCTGTCTGCACATTCTGTGAGGCCGGAACCACTGAGTCGTACTATCTGTTTTCTCAAATTCTCTGTGATCCGGCTGTCACCGGAACGAATCCCGATTTGATCCAGATCGCGAAGCAGACAGCCTATTGTAACTGTCAGTGTCTGTTCACGCATACTTTTCTCCTTAAATTCTTTGTTTGATATAGTCACCGCAATCTTGATAAATGGTAAATATACTGGGATCACACAGCGAATAGTTGCTTTTTATCAGCTTTTCAAAAGCTGTGAGAAAATCTTCAATCGACATTTCCAATCTGTTTTCAATACCTTCTTTTGAAAAAGCTTTTAACGTATGAGCTGCTTTATTGCGATATTCATTGATTTCGTTGCACTTATCCAAGATTTCAAGATCAGCAGTACTAATAACGGGTAAAGAATGTAATAATTTATTTTCAAAATCAATACTCAAAAACGTATTTTTTAACCCGCCATTGTTTTTATAATCATTGTCAATGGTATTAAAAATGTCCGGGATTATTTCCTTCATCTTTGTGACAGATACAAATACTTTTTTGTTTTTTTTCGTTAAAATTTCTTCAAAACAGATTTTATACTCAGAATTAAGGAGCGCTTGATCAATCAAGTCATAATAAAGATCTACAATAAATGGATTCAGTCTGAGTAAAAAATCAGTATAGTCTTCTTTATGAATCAGATTCTTCAAGATCAGAAAATATTCACTTAAACGATAGTATTCATTTCGTTTTGTGCTTGTAATACAGACACCTTTCTTAACGGGATAGAGAGTAAACGGAAGCATTGGCTCGATCTCTTTGGCGGCTTTTCTGGCCTCAGCGTCTTTTAATTCATTTCTGAACAATAAATGTTTTACCAATGGGATCAGTTCCTCCGGCAGACTGTCGCGCATTTCGAACAAGGCAGCATAATCACGTTGATCAATCAGTGCATTGATTCTTTCTCTGATTTTGTCACGCCGCATTGGAAACATCGCCGGTTCTACACACCGGTTTTTAGCATCTTCTAATTCATCCAGGCTGCATTCCATTTCTTCAAGCGCATTGTAGTTTTTAGCATTGGTTCGGGATGTTGTCCCCGAACGCTTTTCAGGTGAATAAACCTGAATTCCCTTTGTCTTTATACGTGTATCAAGCGCCATCTGAGAAAACAACACCTGCATTTGTGGTGTACCGGAACTGAGATTTATCAGGATCTCTGCATCCGGATAATCTGCCTTTAGCTGTTCGAAAGCTTTTTCAACCTGTTTATCCAGGGCATCCATATCCGATGGATTTTCTATTTCAGAGCTGTATCTGACTATTTTCGGTGAATACCCATCCCAATTATCATGGATAAACGCACACATCTGATCAATCCGGTGATCATTCTGATCGATCTTTTCAATCTCTTTCGATAAAAATATAAAAACGGTATCCGGGCGTTCATATCTCATGATATGAAGCATAGGGCCATCATAGCTGGAACGTGCAGGATCTGAAGTTCCCATACCAGAAAAAAGTACTTTCGACATGTTTAACTCTCCTTAATTAAATAAAACACCTGAAAACGATTATAGCACAACAGCCATTTTAAGTAAATTTATGACAAAATATTCTATTTTATATAGTCAGGTTAAATTTATTATTTGTTTATGCACTATCGTTTTATTCTACTGTCTGATAGGCTTCCGCTGGATCTGTATAATACTCGGAAATCATCATTATATTTGTACAATTAGAACAAATCATCGCAAAAGCCTTCTTTTGGACACTTTCATAAAACTGGGAAATTTTCTGCGTCTCGTATACACCGCACCGGAAAGAAAGGCTGGTGTAAAATTAATGCACAGGATCAAGATAATTAGCAGAGGAAATGTTGAACAAAATGAGTAAAAACACTATCAATAAAAATACACCTGCAGTTACAAATGAAAATACAGACAAACCGAAAGTCGGCATCGTGGATGTCGGCGGCGGTCTCCGAGGCATCTACGGTTCCGGAGTTCTGGACCGCTGTATGGATAAAGGCATCCGTTTTGACCACTGCTACGGTGTGTCCGCGGGAGCTGCCAACATGGTCTCCTACCTGGCCGGCCAGACGCGCAGGAACCTGGTCTTTTACATGGTTTATGCGTTTCGCGACGAATATATGAGTATGCATAATTTTGTACGTCATCAGAATTACATTGACCTGGATTATGTATACGGAACACTGACGAATGCCGGCGGCGAAAACCCGCTCGACTACAAAGCAATGATGGCCAATCCGGCAGGTTTGACGGTTGTCGGCAGCAATGCCAGAACCGGTGAAGTCCGATATTTTGACAAGAGTGAAATCCCGCAGAATGACTACAGTATCCTCAAAGCCACCTGCGCCATTCCTGTGGTCTGTAAACCGCAGCAGGTTGGTGAAAATTACTATTTCGACGGCGGACTCGGTGATCCGGTTCCTGTCAAATATGCGATGGAAAACGGCTGTGACAAAGTAGTACTGGTCCTGACCAAACCCCGCGACTGTATGCGGGCTTCCAGACAGGACCAGCAGTTTGCGCGCGTCATGAAACGCCGCTATCCTCAGGCCGCCCGCAATCTGAGTCTGCGGGCGCTGCGTTACAACAAAAGTGTCCGGTACGCCCAGCAGCTCGAAAAAGAAGGAAAAGTCCTGATTATCGCCCCAGACAACATCGAGGGCATGAAAACTCTGACCAAGGACAAGTCCGTGCTGATGGACCTGTACCTGAAGGGCTACAAAGACGCAGCCGAAATCGAAGCATTCATGAATGTCTGAGTTTCCTTAAAACCATATGATGATTTCATGGACGGTTTCGTTTGATTCTTTCATGCATTGAGTTCATCGGATGGTTCCGTTAGATGGTTTCATGTGATGAACCCATCGCGGTCACTCCTTGTGATTGAGCATCTCCAAAAACATTTCAAGCTGTCCCCGCTGTACCACCGGCACAAAAGCCAGCAACTGGCGCAGCGGGGTGGCATTCACCAGCTCTCTCATGGTTTCCGGACTGATCCCGCCTATATCCTCTGTCGGATACAGATCATCGACATTACCGCTCTCGATATAATTGGAAGCAGCCAGATCCGCCACCATTCTTCCCCGGGGACTGCTCAGGATTTCACCAATGGTGGAATTGAGCGTAAAGACCTGTGTATCAATCACCGGTGTGTCAATGTTGATTGTCCGGCTCAACACAATGTCTTCCGAAGAACGGCCAATCTGAATTTCGTAATCCCCGCCTTCTATCAGCCAGTCATGGCTGATGTTGTCCCAACAGGCAAATGCCCGTTTATCCAGTGTAAAACGGACTGTTTTCATTTCTCCCGGCTGCAATTCCACTTTATCAAAGGCCTTGAGCTCCCGTACCGGCCTGATTTTTTCTATTTTTTCAGGTGACACATACAGCTGGATGACCTCTTTACCGGTTCTGTCCCCGGTATTGGTGACATCAACACTCACCTGCAGCTCTTCAAATCCCGGATCCCTCAGCTGCTGACTGTCGGTTTTCAGATTGCTGTACGCAAACTGTGTATAGGAAAGCCCGTAACCAAAGGGAAAGAGCACCTTCATCTTTTTCGAAGTATAGTAACGATATCCGACAAACAATCCTTCATCATAATGAACTGTATCACCTTCACCTCCATAGCAGAGATAACAGGGCGTATCCTCCAGACGCAGCGGAAAGCTCTCCGGCAGCCGGCCGCTGGGGCAGACGTCACCGAATAATACCCGGACAGCGGCACTGCCGACAGCCTGGCCGCCCAGATAAGTTTCAATGACGCCTTTTACATCATCAATCCAGGGCATTTCTACCGGCGCGCCGTTATGAAGCACAACGACCGTATCAGGCTGGACGGCTGCAACCTCTCGGATCAGCCGGTTCTGATTTTCCGGCATGCGCATGTGTTTTCTGTCATATCCCTCTGATTCGTAAGATTCCGGCAGACCCGCAAAGATCACAGCTGCATCTGCATCAGCAGCCAGACCAACCGCCTCCTGTATCAGCTGTTCCGATTCATCATCCGAATCCGTTTCATATCCCCGTGCATAGACAATATTGTCATTGCCGGAGACTGCATCGAGAGCGGAATCAACCTGAAAACTGTTGATATGCGAGCTGCCCGAGCCCTGATAACGGGGTTCCTCTGCAAATTTGCCGATAAAGGCTATTCTTCTGTCTCTGGCAAGCGGCAGAATTCCGTCTTTATTCTTGAGCAGCACCATACACTCTTCTTCAATTTCCCGGGCCGTCTGATGATCGGCTTCCAGATTCAGCTGTGCATTCCTGTCCCTGTTTTCCGAAAATTTGAAAATAAAGGCAAGAATCCGTTCTACCGCCTGATCCAGAACTTTTTCAGACAGACGTCCTGATTTGACAGCATCTACAATCAGCTGATCGTTTTTCCCCAGAGTCGACGGCATTTCCAGATCGAGACCTGCTTTGAGCCCGTCGACCCGTTCGTTAACCGCACCCCAGTCGGACACCACCAGCCCGTCAAAGCCCCATTCGCCGCGGAGAATATCAGTCAGATATTTTCTGTCTTCCGAGACGAAAATTCCGTCTATTTTGTTATACGCGCACATCAGTGTCCAGGGCCTGGCATTTTTAACGATCGCTTCAAAGGCCGGCATGTAGATTTCCCGCATCGTCCGTTCATCCATATCTGACGAAGAAGACATCCGTTTGTCTTCCTGATTATTGGCCAGGTAATGCTTGGGACTGGTGCCCACGTTCTGACTCTGCATCCCCTCAATCCAGGCTTCCGCGAGCTTTCCCGTCAGAAGCGGATCCTCCGAATAGTACTCGAAGTTGCGCCCGCACAGGGGCGAACGTTTGATATTGACAGCAGGTCCCAGCAGCGCGGCAACATCCATAGCCTGACACTCCCGTCCCAGCGTCTCGCCCATTTTCCGGGCTGTATCTGTGGAAAAGCCTGCTGCCAGTGCACAGCCGGCAGGAAAACAAACCGCTTTTTCACTTTCGTTAATCCCCAGATGATCCTGGCTTTCCAGCTGTTTTCTGACACCGAAAGGACCGTCAGAAACGGTGACCCGGGGAATCCCGAGGCGGGTAATCTCTTCCAGGTTCCAGAAATCCGAACCGGAACAAAGATCCGCCTTTTCTCTGAGCTTCATTTTCCTGACAAGTTTTTGTATATCTCTCTGATTCATTGTTTTTATCTCCGATGCATCATCTATGTTTTTCTGATATTCAAATACTACTACAACCTGTACGAATTTTCCCTGAATATTTGACAGTTAAGCTGATTCCGTTTACAGACCGGACCAAGTATAATGATCTTAACAGCAGCCGGGTTCGGCCCCCGGCTTCAATAGGAGGAGAAAAATGACAGAACAGACAAAGCAAAACGGTTATGCAGAACGGCTTCAGCGCGTCAATGATGCAATAGCCCTGAAAGAACCGGACAAAATTCCTTTCGTTCCCTTCTTCGACTGCATCGTCCAGCGTATGAACGGCTCCAGTTTCAAAAGCAATTTCTACGACTATAAAAAGTCGGGCGACTCAGTCGTTAAATTTTATCAGGAACATCCGATCTGCGACGCTTACATTTTTGCGAGCGTAACCAGCGGCAAAGCCAATGAACTGGCTGGAACGGCTCTGATTGACTGGCCGGGACGTCCCGGAACCAAGGTGGACGACTACAGCACCCATCAGGTAATCGAACAGGAATTCATGCAGCCGGAAGAATATTCAGAGCTTCTGGATGATTACAGCGGCTTTATGCTCAAAAAATTCATACCGCGAGCATTTACCAACCTGTCCGGCCTGTCTACGCTTAATCTGACCTGCACCACAGTTCTCAACACAGCCATGCTGGCACCGCTCTACTCCCCGCAGATGCTCGAAACCTATAGAACGCTGGAAGCAATCGGGAAAGCTGATGCCGATGCCGCCAGAGCTTCCTCGGAAACAGCGGCCCGCCTGACAGAACTGGGCATTCCGGGCTTTATCACCGGTATGTCGGAAGCACCGTTTGATATTCTCGGTGACTATTTCCGCGGAACCATCGGGCTGATGGAAGATATGTTCGAGTATGAAGACGAAATCGCGCAGGTCTGCGATATGTTTGCGGATCAGCAGATCGCTGCCCTGCAGTATTTCAATACGGTGCCGATGCCGGTCAAGCGCGTTTTCTTCCCGCTTCATAAAGGCATGGATGGCTTTATGAGCCCGGCCCAGTACGAAAAGCTCTACTGGAAACCGCTTAAAAAGGTCATGGATGTACTGATCGATATGGGCGTCACACCGTTTATCTACTCCGAAGGAAAATACGAAACCCGCCTCGACGTCCTCACCGATGTACCGAAAGGAAAAGTACTCTATCATTTCGAAGATGTCGATATGGCCAACGCTAAAAAGAAATTTGAAGGCATCGCCTGCATCTCCGGAAACCTGCCGGTCCAGATGCTGGAATTCGGCACCCCGGAAAAGGTGGCTGATTACTGCAAATATCTGATCGATACCTGCGCACCCGGCGGCGGTTATATCTTTGATTTTAACGGATCGCTGGAAAATGCAAAACCGGAATGTATGGACGCGATGTTCAATACCTTTGAAAACTATCAGTAAAACATAATAAAAGCAGGCAGAATGGGAATCATGAAAACTCTCCCCGTTCTGTCTGCTTTTTTACAGATTCAGTATAAATTTTTCAATAACCTCTGCAATCGCATCATGGTCGTGATCGGCACTGCAGATATAATCACATTCAGATCTCAGCTCATCCGCGACATTGGCCACACCTACGCCCAGCCCCGCATCCCGGATCATCGACAAATCGTTGAAATTGTCGCCGATGGCAATGGTATCGCCGGGATCAACACCCAGCATATCGGCCAGCCGGACAAGGCCCGCACCCTTGTTGACACCGCCGTGGTTGAATTCAATATAACGGCCGCTTGAATAACTGACATCCAGCCCGTCAGTCACCTCATGCAGATCCTCTGCTATCTGTCTGAGGTAGGCAGTATCGGTGTTGGCATAAAGTATTTTGACAATTTCCCGGCCTTTCAGAAACTGCAGATCGGTATCGGTTATTTCGATAATCGGGTTTCTTCCTTCCAGATACGCTTTTTCCTGCGGAAACAGATTCCAGGCATATACGTCTTCTCTTGTATAAACGTGAATGCAGACATCATACTCAAGACCACACTGATAGAGCTTTTCTGCGAGCGCGAACGGCAGCGCTTCAAAATGAAGAACCCGGTCGTCCCTGTTTTCGCTTATGGCTCCGCCGTTAAATGAAATCACATACTCGTCGGGCTGCTGGTACAGGCCCAGTTCTTCAAGCGTTCCGGCCACAGTTTTATATCCTCTTCCGGTCGCGGGGACAAATTTGACACCCCTGGCACCGGCTGCACGGATTGCGTCAACATTTCTCCGGGAGACATGACGGTCGGTGCTCAGCAGTGTTTCATCCAGATCACAGGCAATGATTTTATACAAGAAGGACTCCTTTTATTCGATTTGTTTATCTGCTCGCGTTCAATGACTCACATTCAAATATTCATGTTCAATTACTCATGTTTAATTACTCGCGTTGCTGGTTCGCATCAGAAACAAAAAAACTTGTGTCTCAGTTTCCGCGACAGAGCTTGCTCAGTTATTTATTATACACAAAAATCCGCAGCACCGTCCGAAGGGGGAGTGGATCTGATGCTGCGGATTCGCGGGTAATTTATTCTCCGAGATCTTCGCCGTTGGAAGCAATGACTTCCTTATACCAGTCGAAGCTCTTCTTTTTTGAACGTTCCATGGTACCGGAACCGTCGTTGTTACGGTCCACGTAGATCATGCCGTACCGTTTTTTCATTTCACCGGTGGTGAAGGAAACCAGGTCGATAATGCCCCAGGGGGTATAACCCATCAGATCGACACCGTCGTAATCGACCGCTTTTTCCACCGCTTTGATATGTTCTCTCAGATAGTCGATGCGGGCGTTATCCCAGACTTCTCCGTTTTCATCCTTCACATCGATATCGCCAAAGCCGTTTTCAACAACAAAGAGCGGCACCTGATAACGGCCATACAGAATATTCAGGGAGTATCGCAGACCGACAGGATCGATCTGCCAGCCCCAGTCGCTAGCCTTCACAAAGGGATTCGGAACTGAATTTTTCAGGCCGCCTGTCACATCATCCTCGTCAACATCATCACCGGCATCGGATTTAACCACTGTTGACATATAGTAGGAAAAGCCGATGTAGTCCGCTTTCCCGGCCAGCAGGATTTCACGGTCGCCGTCCAGCATGCCGATGTCATAGCCTTCGCGTTCGAATTCCTTGAGTGCATAGCTGGGATAATAGCCGCGGACATGGACGTCTGCGAAAAAGAAACGGTCATGCATGGCGATTTCCGCTTCCATGATGTCGTCCGGCTTACAGGAATACGGGTAAATCGGGACGAACGAGCTCATACAGCCGATTTTCATTTCCGGGTTGATTTCATGACCCTTTGCAACAGCGAGGGCTGCTGCAACCAGTTCATTATGACCGGCTCTGTACATGACTTCCTTCGGATTTTCTCCTTCTTCAAGAAGTACACCGGAGTCCGTGAACAGGAAAATCGGATTGGTCGTATTCATCTGATTGTTGATTTCATTAAAGGTCATCCAGTATTTGACTTTGTCTTTGTACCGCTGGAAACAGACCGTCGCAAATTTTACGAAGAAATCAACCAGCTTTCTGTTTCTCCAGCCGCCGTATTCAGTAACCAGATGATAAGGCATTTCAAAATGTGACAGTGTGATAACCGGTTCGATCCCGTATTTCAGCAATTCGTCAAACACATCATCATAAAGTAGACAATCGCTGCCGCGCCGAAGAAGGCAACCGCACAACCAATAATTTCACCGATGAGAGAGGACGGATTGCTGGCACTGTAAGCATTGACAATGGTCAGCAAACCCGGAATGCCGGCATAAACATACTGGAGTGAGCCAAAGAATGTCGTAACAACCGCGCCGATAGCACCGGTGATACAGCCGCAGATGAAAGGCTTTTTCAGTCTGAGTGTAACCCCGTAGATAATCGGTTCCGTAATTCCGAAAATACCAGTCAGGAAAGCTGAAAGAGTCATGTTCTTGAATTCTTTATTTCTGGTCTTGAGCATAACACCCAGAGCAGCACCAACCTGTGCAATAACAGCACATGTCTGGAAAGCCTGGAACGAATCATGTCCGTACAATTCAAAATTGGCCAGGACAACCGGTGTAATTCCCCAGTGAACACCGAAGATTACGACGATCTGCCAGACACCGCCGATGACTGCACCGGCAATTGCAGGCGAAAGGTTAACCAGGAAGTTATAACCATTGGCAATTCCAGTTGCAAGCAGGTCGGAAACCGGTCCGATCATGAGCAGTGTGAGCGGAACCATAATCAGAATACACAGGAACGGTACGAACAGCGGGCGGATTGTTTCATTGAGATGCTTATTGAGGAATTTTTCCAGATAGGAAAGCACCAGTACCAGGAACAGCGGCGGCAGGACGGTGGAGCCGTATGTCGTTTCTGCAAGATTGAACCACAGGAACTTTATGGATCCCGGCTGCTGCCAGTACATAAATGAACGGTGCAAATACAGCAGACATAGTGTTGATAATACGGTTCATGATGCTGGTTTTGGGCGCTTCTTCTGCCAGATCCAGATTTTTCATGACAGCATCATATACTTCTTTAATATGCATGCCGATAATAACCTGAAACTGACCGGCGTTTTCTGCTACTGTTACGACGCCCGGAAGGTCGCCGATCTTACTTTTGGCGTCCGCCGGTGTTTCCTTGAGAACCAGATGCAATCTTGTTGCGCAGTGGGTACATGCAGTTATATTGTCTTTGCCTCCGACGAGCTCGAGTATCTGCCCGCCGAGTCTGTTATAATCTCTGATCTTTTCTGCCATTTTCCTTCTCCTGAATTTCTCTGTTGAATTAATTAATATGACTGTTTATAATTTCCGGTCCGCTGCGCGCACTGCATTCCGGTTACTAACGATTGAATCAAACGGAAGAATCTTCTCTGCCAGATTTTAAAACCATCTGCTCTGAGTGACTCAGCTGTTTTGTTCCGGACCAGCTATTCTGATCCGTAAATTTATTGGTTATCCGTTACACGTTTAATGTGAACGGTCAGATAAACCAGCTCATCCTCTGTCAGGTCCAAACCGAATTCCTGTTTAATGTAGGCTCCGATTCGTTCCGCACAGTCGTAGGCACTGTTGTACTGCGTTTTAATCATGTTGATGAAAACTTCATCGTCCTGCGACAGCATTTTCCCGGCAAACAACCGGCCGATGCAGAACTTGAGATGAATGACAAACCGTCCGTAATCGAGCGAATCCTCATCCAGATGAATGTTATAAGTCAGACTGACGATCCGCATGGCTGCTTTGATAATCCTGGCCGTGATTTCGACCTCCGGAACATCTGTATCCATATGTGCATTGGCAATATGGAAAGCAAAATAGCCGGCTTCGCCCTCCGGCATATCAATACCGGTTTCCTTTTTGATGTAATCCAGGGCATACAAGCCAATCGAATACTCCTGCGGATAAAAATGTTTGATTTCCCAGTTCATGGGATTGGTAAAAGCAATTCCCTGACTCACCCGTTCCATTGCGTATACAATGTGATCTGTGAGGGTAATGTAAATATTTTCCTTAAGCGGTTTACCTAAAACCGTCTGTGCGTACTGAATGATCATATCCGCGAGTCGGAAGTCTTCCGGGCTGATGCTTGAAAGCAGCTGCGCCAGCTTGTTTCGTTCGGTATGCGTCTCCATTGTAAAAGTTTTTTCGACTCTGGAAAGATCGGGAGCCTGACCCGGCTTCTTTTTAAAATCGATTCCTTTTCCCACGAGAACCAGTTCTTTATGTCCGCCGCTCTCTGTAAAATCTTCTACAAAGACGACATTGTTGTTCATGATTTTCTTGATAACCATCCGGTTCCCCCATCCAGATAAACAAAAAACCTGAGTCTTACCAAAATGACACTCCATATACTTCCAATGTCGTTTTCGTAAAACCCAGGTCTCGCCTTCTTCAGTAACAATCCTGATGTAATAATTATTTAATTTGTTTACAAGTACAATTATACTAAGAAAATCCCCCGGATCGTTATCCGGGGGATTCACCATGTGCCTGCAGCTAAATTCCAAAACAGTCGGAATGATAACAGCCAGAAGCTTTCTCTATCGTTTATTGTTCGTATTACTCCATAGACAGCATATCAGACGTTACCATTTCGTACTACTGTACAACAACCGGCATTCCTACCCAGGAATTGTTGTAAATAATCCCGGCTGCACCCAGAGGTGTATTCACACATCCGTGTGAACCATCATAGGTGTAAATATTACCGCCAAAGCTGGAACGCCAGGTCGCATCGTGTACACCACATTCATCATAGAAAGGCATCCAGTAATTTACGTAGCTGGAATAACCGGGACCCGTCAGGTAAATACCGGTTGTATGCCCGTACAGTCTGAAATCACCCCGGGGGGTATCATAATATCCCCTGGTCCCTGTTACGACAGGCGTTGAGATGACAGAACGTCCGTTTCTGAAGAGCGTCATTTCCTGCTTGTCAATATTCACGACAATGCAATCCGGATAAGGCGAAGGTTCAATCGTCATAAATGGAGTGCTGGTATTCCCCGGTGCACTGGATCCCTTTGGAAGTACCAGACAGCGAATCGCTGTAATTGCCTTTCCGCCACCTGTTGTACCCGCAGGGTTCCCGTTTTTGGTCCAGTCCAGCCACCCGTAATCTTTCACCTGTACCTGATACCAGAGATCCATTATGTCGCCCAGCGTGCCGTTAAGATTCATACAGACCGCTTCCATCGGCAGGCCCTGACCCGTTGTTCCTGTAGAAACTTCGGTTCCGTAGCTCCAGCTCTGCCAGCCGATGTTGGAAACATGAGCCTGCAGACCGATATAGGAAGTCTGAGCAGCAATCCCGCCTATTTTCATTCTAAAGGATTCTACCTGTTTGTTCCCATTTTCGATTCCGACCACGCTGCCGTTTTCAACATAGTTCTGCCAGCCGACATTAGAGACATGCGCACTGTATTTAAACCCTGCCGTATTGCGGACTTCATCAGCTGTTACATAAGCCCTTGAAGTGTCACCGGGAGCAGGGTCGCCCTTCGGAACCAGCTTGATTACAACAGCCTGTGCTTTGTAGCTCAAACCCTTTGTACCAGCCCATTCTCCGTTTTTCGCCCAGCCCAGCCAGCCGTAATACGAGGAATGAACCTGATAATAAACATCAAAGACTTCTGCTGCCGCACCGGTCAGTTTAATCTGAAACGCTTCTGTCCTCAGACTCTGCCCCGTAGTACCCGCAGTCGATCCGTTATTCTTCCATCCCTGGTCGCCTATATTCTGAACATGCGCCTGATAAGAGATTCCGGAAGCCGTCTTCTCGCCACCCAAGCTGATCTTAATACCCTCGATCGAAAGATTCTTTCCCGTTGTACCCGCTGTTGAACCGCCAGTTACAGGATCCTGCCAGCCAATGCTGGCTACATGCGTCTGATAGGTAAGGGTCGTACTGTCAAGAAAATCCTGCTTCGTTAACGACGGAGTCGCAGTTTCGCCCGGTGCAGCCGAACCCTTTGGAAGAATGACAATCTTTAATGCCTCGATAGGCAGGGAAATACCTGAAGTTCCTGCCAGCTCATCATTTTCTGCCCAGTCCATCCAGCCGATATTGGATACATGCGCGCAGTACCAGACGTCATATTTATCTGCATCTGCACCTGTAAGCTTGATTTTAATGCCTTCAATCTGATAGTTCTTTCCGGCATCACCCGCAGCTTCACCATTCGATTTATAATCCATCCAGCCTGTATAAGCAACATGGGTCGAATACATTATTCCAAGATCCGGCGCTGTGCTTTCTGATGAAGCTTCCGCCTTCTTTTCAATATTCAGTGATGACTGAAACTGAGTAATTGGTTTGGACTTACCAGTCGTACCAATTACTTCATTGGAAGACACAGCCGTACTCCAGCCCGTTCCCTTCACATAAGCACTACTGCTGGTATTAATTGAATAGTCAGGGAACTGATCGGTTCCATCGGCAACCTGATTTGTTGTACTTCCAGCCGCCTCTTCTGTCTGGCCGGTTCCTTCTGTAGTAACAGCATCCGGAGTTTCTGTAGAATTATCTGCATTATCCGCATTAACATCACTACCGGCCGTAGATTCAGTCTTCTGCTCATCGGAACCAGAACCGTCTGTTGACGGATCTACTGTATCAGCAGAATACTGCGTCGAGTCAGTAGTCTCTGTTCCAGTACCACTCTGAATGTTTTCAGCCAGCGCCGTCAGAGGAAGAGATAAAAAGATAACTGAAACAATCAGAACCATCGACATCCATCGTTTAATTTTTTTCATAATTTCTCCAAAATTATCTATCTACAGCTTAAACACAGTTAATAATTTAAGTATAACATTGTTTAAACTGTAATTTAGAGAAAATGACGTCAGAAATGATTGTAAATGATTTGCAGAAATGCTTCTCTATCCTGCATTGCTGCATCCAGCATTCCCTTTCGAACCAGGCCGACATATAACGCACAAGCCTGTGCCTGACAACAGTGCGACTTCTTCGGATTAAAAACAATATCCGTAAAAGCATGGTACTGTAGAATTTCTTTCGCCAAATCCGGATGTTCCATTAAAGCACTGATGTAAAGCCAGTTATAAAAATATGTAACAGGATCACACGAATACAACTCACCATCAAAACGATAGCCTGTTAATACACCACAGTTTTTCTTTCGCTCGTCTTTCTTAGCCGCCATTGACGAAACATTCAGCAAATCCGGAAACGGACCACAATCTTCAAATACTTTTGACGCCTGGAAAGCAGACTCCACTGAAACCACTTTTCCAGAAGACAGCCTGACTGTAAGATTAAACGGACTCAGACTCCTGCCAAGCTCACTTTCCGACTGAGTTGAAACCTCTAAAACCGATAAATCAGGATATATTTTATGAAACGCCTCATGAAGACTGACTATACTGCGACGCCGCTGCGAAATCGCCAGACCACAATAGTATTTAAAATCAGGATTCACAGTCCGATAAAAATCCGGACTCTCCGGATCAGATATATAAACAGGTCTTACCGCCATACGAATACCATCCCTTCTCTATTATTCAGTTTTATACACCGGCAGTATCGAATCAAACCTGTATAACCAGACAGTCTGCGAATGATATTGATGTAAAAAATCAACTAACAATGTGTCGTTCGAAACTCCTTCAAGGCTTCAAATATTATTGCCGATGTGGCTCAACTGGCAGAACAGTTGATTTGTAATCATCAGGTTTTGGGTCCATCCATCATGATCGACACAATACAACCCCCGCCTATCCGCGGAACGCGACGAGTACAGCGGAGCTGTACGAGTCCTGTTGTCATTCATCATCAATAGAAAGATTTGTTTGCTAAGGAATTAAATCGAAAACTTCCCTGCAAGAGCCACTCAGAATCATTAACCCTCTAGTCAAAACCTCGGCCGACTATCCGTGATGAACAACAGGAAGGAGCCGAAAGAAAGAAATCCGGGAAAGCTTGCTTTCAGAGGATTTCTGACTGAGGCTCCGTCCGCGGAACGCGACTGAGCGCAGCGTAAGCGGAGCGAAGGACCTGTTGTTCATCACTATACTCACGGCCAGGCACTGAAATTTCACCACCAGTGAAATTTCTTCCTTTCCATAAAAAGCACAGCAATGTCCCAGACCACCTTACCTTCCGTTAAGAATCAAGCCATCACATACGCATAACGCCACCAAACACGCG
>JBMNSG010000041.1:0-17023 GCA_050945075.1 Eubacteriaceae bacterium
GTCCCTGGGAACTTTCGAACAACTGTACAACCGCCTTGTCGCCGCTGACTTCCAGCACACGACCCAGACGTTTCGCACCGTCATTTTCTTCAATTTCCACCAGTTCGTCAAATTTTACGCCCTGAACCTTATCCACGACCATTAGCGGGCCGACGACTTCTTTGATGGTTTTATATTCTCTGTTAATATCCATATCAGTCTTCCGCCTCTACTGCTTCGTCGATCAGTTCACGTATTTCCGTATCCAGTTCCATCCGGATCTTCGGATATTGAACGGAAATTTCATCTTCCGGAACATATTTCATTCGCGCAATACGTTCACGGACTTTCATATCTGCCAGTTTCTGGAATGGAACGCCGGATTTGAGGGCATCCAGTCCCTTATGATACCAGGCCAGAATCATCCCGAGCATCTGGAACTGTTTGGTCAGCGACGAATACGTATCGATATCGTCAAATGCCGACTGGTGCAGGTAGTCATCACGGATAGACTGCGCACATTCCAGTGTCATTCTGTCTTTGAAAGCAATGGCATCGAAACCGACCAGCTGGACGATTTCGTCAAGCTCTGCTTCTTCCTGCAGGATAAGCATGGTGCGCTTGACGTTTTTACTCCATTCTTCACTGACGATCCGGTCATAATATTCGTACAGCCGGTCTGAATACAGTGAATAGGACAGCAGCCAGTCAATAGCCGGGAAGTGCCGTCTGTATGCCAGCTGAGCCGACAGACTCCAGAATACCTTGACGATTCTGAGTGTCGCCTGTGAGACAGGTTCTGAAATATCACCGCCTGGAGGAGAAACAGCTCCGATAGCAGAAATGGAACCATAACGGGCTTTGTCGTCGCCATCGGTACCGAGGCAGCGGACGAAACCGGCACGTTCATAGAATTCTGCAAGTCGTGATGACAGATATGCAGGATATCCTTCTTCACCCGGCATTTCTTCAAGACGTCCGGAAATTTCACGCAGTGCTTCTGCCCATCGTGATGTGGAGTCCGCCATAATAGCGACCTTGTAACCCATGTCGCGGAAATATTCTGCAATGGTGATCCCTGTGTAGATGCTGGCTTCACGAGCCGCAACAGGCATATCGGAAGTATTCGCGATCAGAACGGTCCGTTCCATCAGAGAAAGACCGGTTCTCGGGTCTTTCAGTTCCGGGAATTCCATAAGAACGTCGGTCATTTCGTTTCCGCGTTCACCGCATCCTACATAAACGATGATATCTGCATCTGCCCATTTTGCCAGCTGATGCTGTACAACCGTTTTACCGCTTCCGAACGGTCCCGGAATAGCGGCAATCCCGCCCTGAGCGATCGGGAACAGTGTGTCAATAACACGCTGGCCGGTTACCATCGGTTCATTCGGAGCGAATTTTTCCGCATAAGGACGGCCTTTTCTAACAGGCCAGCTGCGCTGCATGCGGATTTCTTCGATTTTTCCGTCTTCTTTTTTGATTTTTGCAATCACGTCCGTATTGGTTGCTTCACCGTCGAAAATCCATTCAACCGTTCCTTCAATACGGGGCGGAACCATGATTTTCTGCATAACCGCTTCAGTTTCCTGAACGGTTCCCAGAACATCACCGGCAGATACCTTTTCGCCGGAGCGTGCTACTGCCTTGAACTTCCATTTTTTGTTCGGGTCAAGTTTGAGAACTTCGACGCCGCGTGTAATACGGTCTCCGGCCTGCTTGTAAATATTGGAAAGCGGACGCTGGATACCATCATAAATACCGCCTATGAGACCAGGTCCGAGTTCTACAGAAAGCGGTTCTCCGGTCGAATACACAGGATCGCCGGGGCCCAGTCCGGCTGTTTCTTCATATACCTGTATTGAGGCTTTATCTTCTCTGAGCTCGATAACTTCGCCAATCAGCTGATCTTTACCGACCCGGACAACGTCGTACATCTGAATGTCCGGCATTCCTTCGGCGACTATCAGTGGTCCGGCGACCTTGACTATCGTGCCTTTTACAATTTCCTTATTGGGCTGAGTCATTCGATCATCCCTTTCATCCTTGATTTCAGGCATTCTGCTGCCTGTGGAATTTTACTCAAATATATTGGTTCCGACCGCTTTTTCGACATTCGCGTTAATTCCCTTCATGCCCAGGCCTTTAGAGCCTGTCTTGTCGGGAATCGGTATGATTGCCGGATACGGTTCGGACTTGAAATGTGCTATAGTTTCCGGAATTTTTTCTGCTGCGCTTTCGGTGATGTAAATCACCGGCGTTTCTTCTCTGGCAAGATCTTTTACAGCCTTTTCAACTTCTTCCGCCGTCTGAGCATAGACAGTGATGAAGCCGAGTGCTTTGAAAATCATGACGGAGTCGCGTTCGCCGACGACTGACAGTTTATTTTTATTGCTCATTTTTCACCTCAGGCCAGACCCAGTTCCGCAAGCGGGACCTGTTTTCCTGAACGTTTTCCGGCAAAAAGGATCCGGAGCATTCTCGCTTCGTATTCCTTCTGAATCAGATAGTTCATAATCGGACCCATACCAAATGTTTCCATATAAGCCTGATGTGCAATCTGATAACTTCTGCGGCTGAACTTCATGGCAAGATTGGAAATGCTGCCATCCCGTTCAAATTCCCTCAGAAATCCCTTGATAAAATAATCGTCTTCTCCGGCAGAAAGCATATCCGGAAGCTGTTCGACAGGAACATCGACTGCTTCCATCAGTTTTTCTTCCGGAACAGCTCCGCCCGGTATAATCAGCGGTTTGAGCTGTTCGGCACTCCATTTCAGATTTCTGATTCTTAAAAGAGTCAGTATATTGGTGAAATCTGTCTTGGAATCGAAATAACGTTTCATCAGGGGATCTGTCGATTTCTTGTTGGAAAGAACAAAATCAATCTGTTCAAAGACTGAATCGTCGATCATCGCCGAAAGCTCTCTGGGAGCCATATCCGGTGAAAACCGGTCTACAGCTTCCCGGAGTTTTTCCGGAAAAGCATCGAAACTGTCCTTTTCAAAAGATTCCAGAAGAACCGGCAGTGGAATACTGCCGCCCTCGAGCAGAATACTATCGACTTCTTCTTCTTCGAGCATACCTTTCAGTACTGTTTTGATGTTGTGCGCATCCGTCTGAAGAAGAAGAAGATCTGTCAGCTTGTGATTGGGAGAAACCTCCCGGATCAGTTCCCTCGCCTGCGCTACATTAGCCCTGGTAAGAGAATCGATATCGTTCTGATCCTTTGCTTTCTGTCCGTAGCCCATTTCATGGAGCAGTCTGTAAGCCTCGTCCAGTCCGGCTTCCCACAGCCTGTTCCACTGGGACTGGTCGATCAGGGAGTCTTCAGAAACCTTGATGCGGCTCACTGCATACGGATAACTGCATTCAGACAAATTACACCTCCGGTTTTTCCGGGTTAAAGAGGATTTGCGTTACATCCCATTCCAGTGGTCCGCGTGCATTCTGCAGCAGAACTTCGAACGATCCGTTAACATCGGAATCCTCTCCGATGAGCATAATTCCTTCCCTGAATCCTGCGGGATTCGGATCAAGCTCCAGTCCCGTTTGATGACCGTTTTCTTTGAGCATCTGATTCAGCTGATCCAGAAACGGTCCTTTTCCCATAAAATTCCCGGTATAGCGAGGCATATCTTTTTCAGGAACCTTGATCATTCTGGTCCCGGTTACTGTACCGGCCAGAACAATTTCCCTGATGAGCTTTGCCCATTCTTTTTCCGGAAGTTCTCCCATCTTTTGAAGAGCCAGGTCAAATGCTTTATCCAGCATTCTGCGTTTTTCACGCAGCAGGTCTTTTCGTTCGTCGAGACCCGCTGTCAGTTTTCCGCGCCTTTTGGTTTCTTCTTTATCTGCTTCGAACTGTTTTTTCAGACTTTCCAGTCTGGCTGCTGTCTGGGTTTCGATTTTTTTCGTATCCGCAGCTGCCTGTTCCTTTGCAGATTTCTGGATTGCTTCCGCTTCTGCCTGAGCATTTTCGAGAATTTTGTTTACGATTTTGTCAGAAGCCATATCGATTCCTGCTTCCGTTTATACGCCGTAGATCATCAGGATCGTTACGAGCAGAGCCAGGATCGCGTATGTTTCAACAAGAGCGGTCATTGTGATCCCTTTAGCAGATGCTTCAGGATCCTTGCCTGTCATATGGATGGCAGCAACAGCTGTATTCCCCTGATACATACCGGAGAAAAGGCCGACAAAACCGATCGGGCAGCCTGCACACATATATGCGATACCCTGCTGAACAGTAAGATCTACCGGATTTCCGCCGAGGGCACCGATCTGAACAAGAATCAGAATCGCTGAAAGGAATCCGTAAATCCCCTGTGTACCCGGAAGAGCCTGTAAAACGAGCAGCTTTCCGAAAAGTTCCGGCTTTTCTGCCGTAACTCCTGCAGCTGCCTGACCTGCTACCTGCACACCATAAGCGGAACCGATCCCGGCAAAAGTGGCTGCAATTGCTGCGCCTGCCAAGGCATAGACTAAACCAACTGACATATTAATCCTCCAGAATTGTTTTTTCAATTTTAGGAATGACCGTCATTTTATATTTCAGAAAACGGCATTCCTGTTGTTCTTTTGTTTTCAGCAACGGACGGACGTCTGTTACTTTTTCTTCTTCGGTGTCACCGAATCAGATCCCTGCGGATGATCGGTATCGAGCACATCGTAATACTCTTCACTAATAGCCAGCGGTGTAAAAGCATAGCCGCCGCCTTCGTAAAACTGGTTAAAGAATTCGATATATTCAAGACGACTGTCATGAACATAAGCGGACAGTGTACTCATGGCAAGGTTGAAGACATGTCCTGCAAGCAGGATTAACGCTGCCGCGATATAGCCGATAATACTGCCGGCAACCATACCTGCCAGCAGGTTCATGACCATCCCGACAACCGTTGTTGCCAGAGCCAGTGCCAGTATTCTCGAATATGAAAGAATATCACTCAGATAACTGCTGATATTGTAAAGTCCCAGAAGTCCTCCGATAGCCTTTCCGATAATCCCCTTCTTTTCACGTCCAGCCGTACACAGGATTACGACAGCACCTGCAATAGCCATCCATTTTCCCGCGGTAGCTGCTGCCGGAATAAAAAGCAGTCCCAAACCGACAATGAGCACCATCCAGCTTACCTGGTCAAACAGTGCATCCATGAGTTTTCCGGCCCGGACCTGTTCGGCAATTTTGATAGACATTCCGGAGAATATCTGCAGAACCCCGATAATCATGACAAAAATAAGCATGCGCATCGGATCGTCCAGCGGTGAGAACATAATAGGATTCCAGGTTTCACCGAAATAAGAGCCGAACATCACACCCCAGAACACCGTCATATAGCTTGAATAATACAGGACATTGATCAGTTTTCTGAAACTGCCGCGCGGCTGTTTGATTTTACGGAACAGCCAGAGCAGAATAATTGAAACTGCTCCATATCCGACATCACCGATCATCATACCAAAGATAATCCAGTACCACGGGCCTGCAACCGGTGCAGGATCGATGGTTCCCGGCTTTGGCAGTGAGAACATGTCTGTGATTGTTTCAAATGAGGCCAGAAACTTTGAATTCTGGGTAACAGTCGGAGGCTTTTCGCCTTCCGGCGGATCGGTGATTTCCAGATCGTATACATCGGTAACTCTGGAAACATCCTGCTGCAGCTTTTCCTGCCTGTCTTCACGGATCCATCCGGTAATCGTCATTGTTTCCAATGTACCGGAATAGGGTATCGCTTCGCGTGATTCTTTACTGACCATCTGCTGGATCAGCAGTTCCAGGTCATTGCGTTCCCCGGTCAGTGCTTCCAGCTGGACATTCAGTGCTTCCAGCTCTTCCTGCGCGCCGGATACAATCGCTTCATTGGCTTCATAGACCTGCCGTGGCGGAACATCCGCAGGCGGCGGAGCTGCTTCCGTAAAGCCATGTTCCTTTGCTTCTTCCAGGACTGCCGTGGATTCAGGCGCGTAAACCAGAATTACGGCTGCCCGGCCTTCTGGAGCACTTCCGTATAAATGCAGTTCAGAGTCGTTTTCCTGTATACAGGTACTGACCTCCTGGACAACATTTTCAGGAATGAAACCGGTGAAAATCGATACATATTTGCCGGATTCAAGCTCCTTTGTCGGAATGGTCAGATCGAGCCAGGGCTCCAGCGCATCATTCTGCGACTGGGCTGTTGCGATCCGTGTGTTGCACCAAGTGATTTTCTGAGAAATTTCACTTGTCTGGGCTGCAATCTCCTGTCCGCGTTCATTGGCCTTCATGAACTGCGAATAAGCGATTTTCGGACGGTCAACAAAGAAGGAATGCTTTGTGACAACAGAATTCATCAATCTAAGCATTGATTGAGCCTGTTCCATTTTGACTTTGTCCGCATCGATGACGCTCTGGTCGGTCTGTACTTTTTCCTCCTCAGGAGGAATGATCATAAGCTGACCACCCCGCTGAAGTGATTCGAGCATCTCGCGCTTGTCTTCCTTAAGGAAAATAAGCGTCACCTTTTTCATCGGTATCAGCATTATCCGATCACCTTCCCGATGATGTAGTCTGCAGCTTTGGGAACATACTGTTCCGCTTCTTCAGCTGCTTCCCGATTTTTACGCTGCTTCGCTTTCAGATACGCTTTGACTTCCTGATCGGATTCTTCCTGAACCCGGTTCAGTTTTTCAGCGTAATCTTTTTTCGCTGCATCGATTTTCTGTTCACTTTCGGATCTGGCCTGTGCGTCTGCTTTATTCAGACTATCCCGGGCTTTAAGCCTGGCATCAGCCTTGATTTTTTCAGCCTGATCTTCCGCACTGTGAATAGAATCAAGAATTGACATCTTCTCACCACCTTTGCTGTATATTTGTGATGCTTCGGGTCTCCAAAAACGATCCCTCATCATTTATGTAAACCTATTACATATTTTAAACAAAAATAAGAAAAAAATCCCAAAAACTTTCTCATTTTTTGGGATTTTTGTGATAAAAAATTGTTATTTTAGTTTTATTTTAGTTATATTAATTGTCAACAACGGTTTCATCCGCATTTCCTGCAAAATTTTTCGCAGGATTGATACAGCTTCGTCAATTTCGGTTTCCGTAATATTCAAAGCCGGAACAAAACGGAGTGTGTTTTTCGCAGCTGAAACGAGCAGCAGACCTTCATCGATTGCCCGGTTTACAAAATCTCCGGCAGTGATTGCGGAAGACAGCTGCATCCCGCAGATCAATCCGAGGCCGCGGACATCGGTCACCAGCTGCGGAAATTCTTTCTGCAGTTCCTTCAGCTGGTCTTTCAGATAGTTACCGGTCACTTCGACATGTTTGAGAAATTCCGGTCTGGTCGTCCTGCTCAGTACATAAGCAGAAACCGCACAGGCCAGTGCATTCCCACCGAAGGTCGATCCGTGTGTTCCCGGGGTGAAAGCAGCTGCTGTCTTGTTGTTTGCCAGACAGGCTCCGATCGGGAATCCGGCTCCGATTCCTTTTGCCATACAGACGATATCACCCTGAATTCCGTAATTATGGGCCGCCAGGAATTTCCCGGTCCGGCCTGCCCCGCACTGTACTTCATCCAGAATCAGAATAATGTTTTCGTCATCACAGAGTCTGCGTACGTTTTTCAGGTATTCCGGATCCGCCGGAATAATACCGCCTTCGCCCTGGACCGGTTCGAGCAGAATGGCACAGGTCTTTGGTGTGACTGCAGCCTTCAGGCCTTCCCAGTCGTTGAAGTCGACATACTTGACGTCGGGCAGCAGCGGTTCCAGATTTTCGTGATAATGTTCCTGTCCGGTGACAGTAATGGCTGCATAGGTACGGCCGTGGAAAGAGCTGTTCATCGAAATAATTTCGGTCGCTTCCCGGCTCTTATTGAGCTTGGCACTGATACGCGCCAGTTTAAGGGCGGCTTCAACAGCTTCTGCTCCTGAATTGCCGAAGAATACCTGATCCATGCCGGTTGCTTCAGTCAGACGTTTTGCCGCTTCTGCCAGCGGTTCCGTCCAGTACAGGTTGGAAACATGCATCAGCTTTTCGCATTGAGCAGTAATGGTATCGGTCAGTCCCTTATCCGCATAACCTAGTGCATTTACAGAAATACCTGCAACAAAGTCAAGATACTTCTTCCCTTCTTTGTCATACAGATAACATCCCTTGCCGTGATCCAGTACAATCGGATAACGGTTATAAACGTGAATAATATCTTCTTCAGCCTTGTCAATAAAGCTCTGTGTGTCAAATTTCTGTTCTGTCATTATTTCTCCCGTATTAGAGTGCCGTTTCACCGGCAGTGTCCTGTATTGTCTGTGCCTGCTGTTTGTCCCTGCTTCTGACAAAACGGCGTCTGTTGTCAGGATACGGTTTATGAATCATGGTTCCACAGCCGGCTGCGGTAAACAGTTCAAGCAGCAGCGAGTGCGGAATCTTCCCGTCCAGAATATGAACGGAATTAACGCCGGCAGAGATCGCATCTACCGCGTTGGTAACCTTGGGGATCATACCGCCGGAGATTACACCCTGTTCGATCAGGCCCGGAACATCATCGACCTTGAGGCGGCGGATCGCAGTATCCGGATCGTCCGGATCAAAATAAACACCGTCGGTATCTGTCAGATAGATCAATTTTTCTGCCTTCAGGGCTTTGGCTATGGCATAAGCCGCATGATCGGCATTGATATTATAAGACTGTCCCTGTTCATCACTCCCGATCGGGGCAATAACAGGTACATAATCGTTTTTAAGCAGTGTGTAGATCAGATTGTCGTTGACTTCGCTGATTTCGCCGACAAATCCGATATCCAGATGGTTGATGAACTTTTTATGCACTTTGAGGGTGCCGCCGTCCTTGCCTGAAATCCCGACTGCTGATATGTTACGGTCTTCAAGCAGCTGAACAATATCCTTGTTGATTTTTCCGGCAAGTACCATTTCTGCCACACCGACAGATTCTTCATTGGTGACGCGGTAGCCGTCGATAAATTCGGTCTTGATTTCCAGATCGTTGAGCATCTTGGAAATGTCCTTGCCGCCGCCGTGAACAATAATCGGACGCAGTCCAACCAGCTTCATCAGGGTGATATCATCCATCATGCTCTGTTTGGTTTCTTCATCGTACATAAAGCTGCCGCCGTATTTAATGACGATGGTTTTTTTCCTGAATTCCTGGATATACGGAAGGGCTTCAACCAGTATGTCCGCTTTTTCAATATACTGGTCTATGTCCTGTGTGGTATGTGTTTCTGTCATAATAACCTTTCAAGCCGCAGGGCTTTTTTCTGTTCCTGTATAGATTTGCAGGCCGGCTGCTGCGGGATGCAGTCAGTTTGTCTCATCCGGCCGTCTTCTGTCTTAAAGAAGTGGATCAGGAACGATATTCTCCATTGATTTTAACATAATCATAGCTCAGGTCGCATCCCCAGGCTGTTGCATCGCTGCTGCCCAGCTTGACCCGGACATCGATTCTGATTTCAGGTTCGGACAGAATATCCGCAGCCTTTTCCTCTGAAAAATCCTGCGGAACGCCGTTTTTAAACATGAGCAGTTCCCCGTTTTTGCTGGAAATGCGCAGTTCTGCTTTTTCCTGATCAAACGCTGCATCTGCATAACCCAGCGCACACAGGATCCGGCCCCAGTTGGCGTCTTCTCCGAACATGGCTGTTTTAACCAGTGACGATTCGACGACTGAACGCGCCAGGGTTCTGGCATCGACAGTGCTTTCTGCACCGGTTACCCGGACTTCCAGCATCTTAGTTGCACCTTCGCCGTCACGGACGATTGACTGTGCCAGCTCTGTATGAACGGCTTTCATGGCTTCAAAGAAAATCTTTCCTTCTTCCGAATCCAGTGAAGTGATTTCCGGAGCTCCGCTCATTCCGTTGGCCATGAGAATACAGGTATCGTTGGTCGACATGTCACCGTCAACCGAAATCATATTGTAGGTATCTTCTGCAATGGCATTGAGCGCAGACTGAAGCGCGCCCGGTGTAATGCAGGCGTCGGTGACCGCATAAGAAAGCATGGTCGCCATGTTGGGTCGGATCATACCGGAACCCTTTGCCATGGAACCGATTCTGACTTCTTTTCCGCCGATTTCAAACACTGCCGAAACAGTCTTGGTTTTCAGATCCGTAGTCAAAATGGCAGAGGCTGCCTTCATTCCGGCTTCCGGAGTTGATGACAGGGAATGTGAGAGCAGATCGACTCCGTAGGAAATTTCGTACATCGGCAGCTGTACGCCGATGACGCCTGTTGATGAAACAAAGACCTGATCGGAAATCAGATCCAGATAAGATCCTGCTTCTTCTGCTGTTTTTACGGTATTCTGATATCCTTTTTCACCGGTACAGGCATTGGCATTGCCGGCATTGATGACGACAGCCTGTTTCCACGGGGTGATTTTCATGATATCGCGGTCCCAGATTACCGGAGCCGCTTTGACTTTATTGGATGTTGTCACGATTGCCGAAGCCGCCGGTACCTCCGAATAAATCATGGCCATATCGTCCCGGCCCGGCTTGATTCCTGCAGCCGCAGCTGACGCTTTAAATCCTTTCGGATACGTTACACTGTTTTTTCCTAATGTATACATTATCTTTCTCTTCTTTATTATTTTATAGGCCGGAGTTTATAGTTCTGATGACTCAGACAGGGAAATCAGGAATAAAATCGATTCCGGTTTTTTCATCGAATCCAAACATCAGATTCATATTCTGGACGGCCTGTCCGGCTGCACCCTTAAACAGATTGTCGATGGCGCTGGTCACGATCACGCGGTTGGTTCTCTGATCGACAACCAGGCCGATATCCACAAAATTGGAGCTCTTGACATATTTGGTTTCCGGCTGAACAGAACCCGTGAAGCGGATAAAATATTCATCCTGATAAAAGTCCTGATAGAGCTTTTCCAGTTCCGCCTGTGTTGTATCATCTGCCTGTTTCTTTAATGAAGCATAGCAGGTAGCCAGAATGCCTCTGTTCATCGGAATCAGGTGCGGTGTGAAATTCAGTGCGACGTTACAGTCTCCCAGCAGACCCAGTTCCTGTTCAATTTCCGGTGTGTGTCTGTGTGAAGCAACTTTGTAAGCCTTGAGTGATTCATCTGCTTCACAGAACATACTGCCCTGCAGCAGGCTTCTGCCGGCACCGGTAACTCCGGAACCCGCGTCGATAACGACGGTTTTCGGATCAATCAGCCCTTTTTTAAACAGGGGTGATAAGGCCAGAATGCTGCATGTCGTGTAACAGCCTGGATTGCCGATCAGTCTGGCCCCGCGAATATCATCGCGGTGCAGTTCCGGAAGACCGTAAACGGCTTCCTTTAAAAGATCCGGGCTTTTATGTTCCAGTTTGTACCATTGTGTATAAATATCCGGATCTTTGAGCCTGTAATCTGCTCCGAGATCCACGATTTTTGTTTTGGAAAGAATCTCTTCTGTGACCTGAGCCGCAGCAATACCATGCGGCAGTGCCAGAAATACGACATCGGAAATATCCGCCAGAGCTTCAAGATCCGGCTTAACCAGTACTGCGTCAGTCAGATTTCTGAAATTCGGATAAATATCCGCGTATTTCTGTCCTGCATAAGATTTGGATGCCAGTGCGCTTATTTCAACATCGGGGTGCCGCATCAGAATTCTTACAAGTTCTTCTCCTGCATATCCGGTAGCGCCAATTACAGATGCTTTAATCATATTGTCTCCTGTTTATTCGTTTTTTGTTTTCTGTATAACCTGTATTTTGCGTAAGTTCTCTTATAAGGAAGCTTTTCCGTTCATAAAGCATTCAGGCTCTGTAATCAGGAAAAGATTCTTATTTGTCCGGCTTACGTAATCTATTATAAGAAAGGAAACTGCATAAAGCGTTGTCCCGAAAGACAGCGTATTAGTATATTATACGTGTTTTCATGCAATTTTTACTTTAGCAGAAGAGAATACTCTCTTCTTATGTTTTTGTATTATAACGCTTGTATACAGTCCATTCAAGGCAAAATGAATATTTATGAATATTTTATGAATATTTTTCCATTTCCTGTTGCATCTGTCCGGGATCATGGTTATAATAATCACAGATTCAAAGCGGAGGAATAAACAAATGACAGAAAAAGAAAAAGTAATTCTCGCCTATTCAGGCGGTCTCGATACCACCACAATCATTCCGTGGCTCAAGGAAACCTACAATGACCCGGAAGTTATCTGTGCCTGCATCGATGTCGGACAGGGCAAGGAAACAGAAGGTCTGGAAGAACGTGCATTAAGCTCCGGCGCCAGCAAGTTGTACATTATCGATGTAGTCGACGAATTTGTCGAAGATTATGTATGGCCGGCACTCAAGGCAGACGCAGTTTATGAAAAGAAGTACCTGCTCGGAACTTCCCTTTCACGTCCTCTAATCGCTAAAAAGCTGGTCGAAATTGCTCATCAGGAAGGTGCACAGTACATCTGCCACGGCGCTACCGGCAAAGGCAACGACCAGGTACGTTTCGAACTGGGTATCGGCGCGCTTGACCCGCAGCTCAAGATCATCGCTCCCTGGCGTGAATGGGATCTGCAAAGCCGTGAAGACTGCATGGATTTCTGCATTATGCATGATATCAAAGTTTCAATGTCCCATGACCAGAGCTATTCACGTGACCGCAACCTGCTGCATATGAGTCATGAAGGTCTGGAACTCGAAAACCCGAAACTCAAACCTAAATATGATAACCTGCTTCAGCTTACCAATACACTGGAAAATACTCCTGACGAACCGGAAGAAATCGAAATTGATTTCGAACAGGGTATCCCGGTAGCTATTGACGGCAAGAAGATGTCTGCCAAAGATATTCTGACCTACTGTAATGAAATTGGCGGCAAACACGGCATCGGCGTTGTCGATCTGATCGAAAACCGTATTGTCGGTATGAAGTCACGCGGTATCTATGAAACACCGGGCGGAACCATCCTCTGGAAAGCTCATGAAGAACTCGAACACATGTGCCTGGACCGCGAAACCTACTCCTTCAAGCGTCAGGCAGCTGTTAAATTTGCGGATCTGGTCTATAACGGACAGTGGTTTACCCCTCTCCGCGAAGCACTTTCTGCTTTTGTCGACGAAACCCAGAAGACCATGACAGGAACCGTCAAGCTCAAGCTTTACAAGGGCAACATGATTGTTATGTATCTTGACAGCCCCTATTCACTGTACAATGCGGAAATCGCCAGCTTCACAACCGGTGACCTCTATGACCATCATGATGCAGAAGGATTTATCCATCTGTATGGCCTGCCGCTCAAGGTCCGGGCTCTGATGCGGATGTCGCATGAAGAAAAAGAAAAGCAGGAAAAAGAAAAACAGGATTAATCCCGGCTCTACCGGTATTGATAAAAGTACAGCCCGGCTTGCGCCGGGCATTTTTTATGTGTACTTCCCGATTATTGATACCTCCCGTTCCCTGTCCGGGATCATGTTATAATAAGGAAAACACCACAGCCGCAAGCCGGTTCCAGAACGGAAACCGGGAAAAGCCGGCGAATTTTGTTAAACGAGGATAATGATATGAGCAAACTCTGGGGCGGCCGCTTCAGCAAAAACACCGATAAACTGACGGATGATTTCAATGCATCCATTTTCTTTGATCAGCGCCTGTACGAACAGGATATCCAGGGCAGCATCGCCCATGCCAGAATGCTGGGCAGACAGGGTATTCTTTCCGAAGAAGAAAGTGCTCTGATTATCAAAACACTGGAAGAAATACTTCAGGATATTAAAGACGGCAAAGTACAGTTTTCTGAAGACAACGAAGATATTCATATGAATATCGAAAGCATTCTCACAGACAGGATCGGTGCGCCCGGAAAAAAACTGCATACCGGACGCAGCCGCAACGATCAGGTCGCAACCGATATGAAACTGTGGACTCGTGAAGCCTGTGTGGACCTCATCGAGGATATTTCCGAACTGGAACGGGTTGTCCTGGATCTGGCACAGAAAAATCTTGAAACGATTATGCCCGGCTACACCCACCTCCAGCGGGCTCAGCCTATTACCTATGCCCACTACCTGATGGCTTACGTGGAAATGTTCAGCCGCGACGTCGTTCGTTTTAATCAGGTAATCGCAATGGCCGGCTCCTCCCCGCTCGGTTCAGGCGCACTGGCCGGCACAACCTATCCCATCGACCGTTATATGACCGCGGAAGAACTGGGTTTTAAAGGTGTCTCCCTGAATACGATAGATGGTGTATCCGACCGTGACTATGCGGTAGATTTTCTGGAAGCCTGTGCCGTTGCCATGATGCATCTGTCCCGTTTCTCAGAAGAAATTATCCTGTATAATTCCGCAGAATTCGGCTTTATCACCCTGGACGATGCCTTTACCACTGGTTCCTCGATCATGCCGCAGAAGAAAAATCCGGACATTGCTGAACTGGTACGCGGTAAAACCGGCCGCTGCTACGGAAACCTGATGGCACTGCTGACGACCATGAAGGGCATTCCCCTGGCTTACAACAAGGATATGCAGGAAGACAAGGAACCGGTTTTCGATTCATTTGACACCCTTTCCATCTGCCTGAAGACTTTTACCGGAATGATCCGCACCATCAAAGTGAACAAGGATCGGATGCTGGAAGCTGCCAAAGGCGGTTTCTCGAATGCCACAGACGCGGCAGACTGGCTGGTCGCCCATGGTATTCCCTTCCGTGATGCCCACGCCATTGTCGGACAGCTGGTCATGAAAGCAGAGCAGGAAGGCAAAAAGCTGGAAGAGCTTTCTCTCGAAGAAATGCGCGAAGTCAGCCCTGTCTTTGATGAATCGGTCTACAACGCACTCGATATCAGAAACGGTGTAAGCAAACGGAGAACACCGGGCGGACCCTCACAGGCGATTGTAAACAGAGCTATTGCCATCCATAAGGGGCAGCTCGAAAAAAACAAGACAA
The DNA here is from genome assembly GCA_050945075.1 of Eubacteriaceae bacterium. GTDB lineage: Bacteria > Bacillota > Clostridia > Eubacteriales > Eubacteriaceae > UBA7485. The sequence continues at coordinate 14,884 of JBMNSG010000041.1, forward strand.
AACAGGGACCGAAGGAATAAGTTTTTCCAACTTCTGCTTTCGGGTATAATAAAACAAGCAACCGAAATTTCGGAGTCAGGAGAGAATTATGAGCAAAGAACCTGGATCATTTAAAAAGAAACTGATTATCATTGGAATTGCCGTTCTGGTACTGCTGGTTGTCGGCATTTACCTGGGTATCCAGATTTCATACAATGCACGATACTGGGCTATGAATATGCAGAATGGTTTAATCACCTTCATGTTCTGGCTGGTCATTATCCTGCTGGTGGCTGCGGTCATCGCCTTCTTCTATTTCAGAAACAAATGGAGAAACCGCAAAAAGTAATCACAAAGCTCCGGGAAACCGGAGCTTTCTTTATAAGAAAACAGATCCGGATAAGAAAACAGATCCGGCCGGATATTTAACCAGTCTGTAAATAAACCGGCCGGAATCTGACAGACTCAAGCCGGTTCCGGGATTTCATTCCGGACAGGCGTGAATAACGGGAGACACTATTTGAACAGGAATGATGAAATTTTGAATGCTGATATGATCGAAGCGCTTGAAAAATCAAACGGCGCCGATGAACAGACTGCGCTGGGCAGGCTTTATTATGAAGGCCGTTACCTGACACAGGATTACAAGAAAGCCAGAGAGTGTTTTGAAAGAGCACTCGAAAAAGACCCTGATTTCGCAGAAGCACTCGATTATCTGGGATACTGCCATTATTACGGACGCGAAATACCAGTCGATTATGAAACAGCGCTTGCCTGTTTTGAAAAAAGTGCGGAGCAGGGAGACCGGGTCGGTCTCTATAAACTCGGGGATCTGTACCGCGACGGAAAAGCGGTCAGACAGGACCGGGACCACGCTATGCGCCTGTATTCAATGGCTCTGGATCATTCAACTGACGATTCTCCGGAAATACCGGGAATCTGTCTCCGGATTGCAGAACTGCTTCTTGACCGGGCTCAGAATTATCTCGAACATCCTGAAAGCGTAAGCACTGAGCTGGCTCTGGACGCGGCCCTGAATGCCTCAGAAATCCTGGGACGCTCAGAAGCGCGCTGCTGGAAACTGCTTTCACAAGGTGATCCGTACGCTCATTTATCACTACCCGGAATTAAAAATCAGATTGACCGCTCCCGTATAATTCTCGGGCAGATGTGCGAATCCTGCAATTCCCGGGTTTTCTATCCAAATGCGCCCGGCGAAACCAAATCCGAATAACAGAATCTGACAGCTGCTCCGTTTGACTACTGCTGAAAAAAACATCCTGAACGAACCCGAATCAGCGCCTGTCCGGACTTTCACGCTGCTATTCTTTAATGTTCCTTTATTCTTAATCATATTTTGGATATAATAGGCATATAAACTATTTAACACGTTTATTCTTTATATTTTTGTATGACAAGGATGAAAAATGAATCGCATAAGTAAGTTTTTTTCCGGACTCGGCAGTTTGCTCACTGCCGCTGTTTTCGGATTGTTTAAAGCACTGGCCATTCTGCTCAAACACATGGCTATCGCTGTCTGGTACCTGATTAAATGGGGCAGTATCCTTATTTTCAACTGTCTTTATCTTCTCTCCCGGCTCATAAGCCTGCCATTCAGACTCTGCTTTCCGATTGATAATATTGATAAAATGGACGGTGTGGATTTTGAAAATTTCGCAGCCAAATGGCTTAAATACAACGGCTACCGCGATATCCGCACAACTCCGGTAACGGCGGACTATGGCGTGGACCTGCTGGCGCGGCGGGACGGTGTTCTCTATGGAATTCAGTGTAAGCGCTATTCGGGAAATGTCGGCATTTCCGCTGTCCAGCAGATCTCAGCCGGAATCGCCTACTACGAATGCGATAAGGGAATCGTCTTTACCAATTCAGAACTGACTCGTTCCGCACAGAATCTGTCAGAAGCCAACGGTATTGAAGTAATTGACGGAGAACTGCTGCGTTCCACGAAAGCGGCTGACCTGATTGTCAGAAGCCGTTCAAGTCTGGTTTTGTCATCTATTCTCATGAGTATTCTGCTGGCTGCTTCGATCGCACTCTGTATCTGGTGTCTGATCCAGTATCCCAGTTTTGCACTGCTGGCTGCCCTTCTGATCCTGCTTTGTGTGATCAGCCTGGTCAATGCCCGGCATGAAATCAG
>JBMNSG010000042.1:0-16673 GCA_050945075.1 Eubacteriaceae bacterium
TCAATAAAAGTCCGGGCGTCGTCGCACATCCGACCAGACGTCATCAGACCGATACACTGGCAAATTACGCTGCCCATTATATTCTCGAAAAGGGAGACTCATTCAAACTGCGTTTTGTCAACCGTCTCGACATGGATACGAGCGGGATCATAATTATCGCAAAAAACAAATTTGTCCATCATTATATCCAGTCACGGATGCGAGGTCCGGATGTCGAAAAAACCTACACAGTATGGGCCGAGGAAGATCCGGATAATCTGTTTCCGGACAGCGGAACCATTGATCTTCCTATTGGAAGACCGGATCCTGAATCAATCAAACGCTGTGTAATGGAAGATGGTCAGCAGGCAGTGACTCATTATCGGGTTCTTGAACGCTATCCCGGCGCCGTAAAGCTTGAAGTAGTGCTGGGAACCGGAAGAACACATCAGATAAGGGTGCATCTGGCAGCTGTCGGTCATCCGATTATCGGAGATTCTCTGTATAATCCTGATTCCTGTGACAAATATGGACTAAAACGGCAGGCTCTTCATGCTTCAAGGCTTAAAATTCCGCTGCCCAAGCGGGACGGGCTTGAACTGAAGGCAGAGCTTCCGGAAGATTTAATTCAGCTGGAAAACAGACTGAGAGGTAAACTTTGAGTAAAGAAAACAACGGCACTGATAAAGCGTCAACCAATCCGGGGTCAAACGATATGCTTACGACCCAGGATCTGACACAGATCAGTGAAATCCTGGATCTTGAGTTCAGCGGTGACGGAGAGAAGAAGGATGGAGCAGCGGCAGATGCTTCGGGTCCGGCCGTAACTGACGGTACCCAGGCTTCTCAGCCTGTTACGAAAACCGATCCGCCGGCAGAGGTCATTCCTGAAACAGTCGGAGCGGCTATTCCTGAAACAGTGGGTGCAGCGGACGCTTCGGGCGGTGGAACTCCGCCTCCGGAAGAACCGGATGTCATCGGGACAGCGGGTTCGGGCGGCGGCAGCAGCAAGGGCCTTCCCTCCAGAAATCAGAAAAAAAAGAGCGCGAAGAAAATCTGGCGGAATATTCTGATCATCCTGCTTATTCTGGTCGCTGCGGCCGGAATCGGCGTTTATGTCCTTTACAATACCAATCGTATGGACATCTCCACGATGACCTATTCGCCAAAAGAAAAAACCAAGATTATGACGGCGGACAACGTCTGTATAGCAGAACTGTACAGCGAAAACCGCGATTATGTTTCCATTGACCAGGTTCCTCAGGATCTGAAGAATGCACTGGTTGCAACTGAAGACTCCCGTTTCTACAGCCATAACGGTGTCGACTATGTCGGTGTTATCAGAGCACTGGTATCGAATCTGCTCGGAGGAAGCGGTACCTCGCAGGGGGCTTCAACCATAACCCAGCAGCTGGCCCGTCTCCTGTACCTGCCGGATATTTCGACAGAACAGACGTTTATGGATTCGGTCAATCGAAAATTCAGAGAAATTTCGATTGCCTACCAGCTGGAAGAAAAATACAGCAAAGACCAGATACTTGAAATGTATCTGAATGAATATTATTTCGGATCCGGAGCCTACGGAATTGAAGCGGCCTCGGAAACTTATTTCGGAATCCCGGTAAGTCAGTGCGATCTGGCTCAGAGTGCCATGCTGGCAGGCCTGCCGCAGGCACCGAGTGTTTACGCACCGAACAACGATTTCGAAGCAGCCAAGAAAAGACAGAAGGAAGTCCTCAGCCGTATGGTTGCCGGGGGATACATTACCCAGGATCAGGCGGATGCAGCTTATGCCGAAGAACTGACGATCGTTCCGTGGTCACCGACTGAAAATGACAACCAGATTACAGCCGGCTATTCGGATTATGTGGATCAGGTTCTTCAGGAATATGCAAAGGCCGCTGCACCGACTGTCATGAAGGAACGCGGTCTGTCGGAAGACGAAGCGATTTCGTATACACGTGAAAATGTCGCATCGGGCGGTTATGTTTTCTACACCACGATTTATTCCTCCTATCAGTCGGACGCAATCAGTACGGCGGAAAACAGGATGTCTTCCTACGGCTACGACCAGAGTAACGGAGATACCTGTGCCCTTGTAACAGTTGACCTTGATGGGGCAGTGAGAGCCTATTACGGCGGGAATGAAGCTTATTCCAGCATTGATATGGCCAGCACGCCAAGACAGCCCGGGTCCAATATCAAACCGCTGTATTACAGTCTTGGTATTGAAAACGGGACATACACAACCAGTTCCATCCTCAGTGATGAACCGATCAACATCAACGGGTATTCACCGCAGAACTACGGTGGTTCCTACAGTGGGAATATTACATTTGCCCAGTCGCTGATTCAGTCAAAGAATGTTACCTCGGTTCAGATCTTCAACACTCTCGGTGTTGATGCAGCGATGGACTGGATCAAGAGCTTTGGCTTCACAACCATTGGCGATGACGACTACAACCTGGCTTCAGCTCTGGGTGGTCTGACAAATGGTGTGGAACCTCTGGAAATGGCTGCGGCCTTTAACACCTTTAACAACTCAGGCGTCTACAACCAGCCTTATATGATCCAGAAGGTTACGACAACTTCCGGAGAACAGACGGCGGATAAGAGTTCGCTGGGTCTGGTTTCCAAGCAGATTATGTCTGCTTCGACAGCCAGCACCATGTGGAATCTGATGCGTCAGGTTGTTACCAGCGGTACCGGTTCATCTGCGTCAACGAGTGAAGCGACTGCAGGGAAGACAGGGACAACCGATAATGAAGAAAATCTGTGGTTTACCGGTATGACCGGAAATCTGACTACATCAATCTGGGTAGGGAATCTTCAGTACAATGTAGTCGGCGCGGGTTCCTATATTCCTGCAGGAATTTACGGTACCTACATGCAGACACTCCTGAACCAGGGACTTGTTTCCCAGTTCAATCCTGAAAACACACCGGTTACACAGGATGTTCAGGCGGATTATACAGCTCCGGCGGCCCAGTAAATGAAGTGGCCCCAGGATAAATGCGATAAAGCTCTCGGAGAACTCCGGGAGCTTTATCGCGATATAGAGGATCAGAGCGGACTCAACTTTAAAACACCCTACGAACTGCTGGTGGCAACGGTGCTTTCTGCCCAGTGTACGGATGTCCGTGTCAATAAAGTCACAGCCGGGCTTTTTAAAAAGGCAGATACACCCCAGGAAATGATCGAACTGGGCTGTGACGGACTGCTGGAAGAAATCAGAAGCTGCGGTCTGGCTCCGAGTAAAACCAAAAATATTATCGGCGCCTCCGAACTGCTGATCAGAGATTATAATTCCGAGGTTCCAAAGACCATTGAAGAGCTGACAAAGCTGCCGGGTGTGGGACGTAAAACAGCGAATGTCGTTTTGTCGCAGGCTTATGGTATACCGGGAATTGCTGTCGATACCCATGTAAACCGAGTATCGAAGCGCCTGGGACTTGCGGATGGATCGACAGTCCTTAAAGTCGAACAGGAGCTGATGGAGCGGATTCCCAGAGAAAACTGGGCGAAAGCTCATCACTGGCTTATCTGGCACGGCAGAAATGTCTGCAAAGCCAGAAAACCGGACTGTGAGCATTGTCCGGCCGCGCCGTGGTGCCGATATGCATGTGAGCTGCAGGATTCAGGGACAGAAAGTGGTTCCACACAGAAATCAACGAAGCAGAAATCAAAAACGAAGTAGAATAAGCAGTAAGATTAAAGATCTCCCGATTGCTTGCAGTCAGGAGATCTTTTTTGCAACGAAACTGAATTTAGTTGTTTATTTGTATACAATATCAGCCAATGTATACAATTTTCGAGTTAAATTCTTGTAATCGGAGCACTTCTAAAATATAATTAACTAAAATTATTTAACGGAGGAAAGAATGAAGAAACGATTTATCGGCATACTCATTTCTGCAATTCTTGTTGCTTCAGTCTTTACGTTATCCGGCTGCGGATCATCAAGCAGCGGCGATACGATTAAGATCGGAACACTCGGACCGTATTCTGGCGATACAGCCATGTACGGGGAAGCAGCAAAGAAGGGCATTCAGCTCGCAGTTGATCAGATCAACAATGACGGCGGGATTAACGGCAAACAGGTAGAACTGGTTTCATACGATACCAAGGGTGATACCACAGAAGCGGTATCCGCTTATAACCGCCTTGTTAACGAAGACGAAGTTGCGGCAATCGCCGGTCCTGTTCTTTCAGGCGAAGCACTGGCTGTTAAGGACGCTGCCAAGGAAGACAATATCCCTATGGTAACACCGACAGCAACTGCCGCTGAAGTTACACAGGATGCTCCCAACAGCTTCAGAGTCTGCTTCCTGGATGAATACCAGGGGAATGCAGCTGCCAAGTACGCAGCTTCTGCAGACGGCCTCAATGCCAAGACAGCAGCTATGATCGTATCAAAAGGGAATTCCTATTCCGAAGGTCTGGCTGCAGCATTCAAGACCACTTTTGAAGCACAGGGCGGCACGGTTGTTGATACTGAAAACTATGCGGACAGCGATACAGACTTCAGTGCACAGCTGACCAAGGTTAAGGATTCGGGTGCGGAAGTTGTCTATATCCCGGATTACTACAACACAGCCGGTCCGATGCTCCAGAAAGCAAAAGAAATGGGTCTGACCGCCAAGTTCATAGGCGGCGACGGCTGGGATTCAATCCAGAAAGACTATGCTGATGCAGCTGACGGCGATTATTTCACCAATCACTATGCAGCAGACAATCAGGCTGAAGTCGTACAGAGTTTCCTGAGCGCATACAAAAATGCATACAATGAAACGCCGAACTCCTTCGCAGCCCTTGGCTACGATGCGGCGATGACTGTTATGGATGCGATCAAGAACGCAGATTCCACTGACCACCAGAAGATTATCGATGCTCTGAAAGACATTAACGTCAACGGTGTTACCGGCTCCTTCACATTTGATGAAAACGGCAACCCGAAGGGCAAGGAAATCTCCATTATCCAGGTCAATGGCGGCGAACTCAAGTACGTCACCAGCGAAAACGGCGACAAAGCCGACAACGAAGTTATCCAGTAGTCTTATTCAGTGCAGAAGGGCTCAGGCCCTTCTGTCTTTTTTAGTTTAGGACATCTGAAACGATTACCTGTCCGGTACGCCGGCAGCTTGGAGGAAAAATTTGAGTATCTTTTTGCAACAGGTCATAAACGGCCTGAACGCAGGGAGTATATACGCTCTGATTGCTATCGGTTATACGATGGTTTACGGGATTCTGAAACTCATAAACTTCGCTCACGGCGAAATTATGATGTTCGGAGCCTATTTTGCGTTTATCTCTGCAACTTATTTCGGATGGCCTGCAATAGCGGTTATCCTGTTTTCAGTAGGTATTACAGCGTTCCTCGGCTTTCTGGTCGAGTTTATCGCTTACCGGCCGCTGAGAAGCGCGCCCCGTCTCTCCATGCTCATCACTGCAATCGGAATGAGCATGTTTCTGCAGAATGTCGCACTGCTTATTTTCGGTGCGGATCCGATTGTCATGCCGAAAATCTTTCCCTCAGCTATCTTCAATATAGGCGGGATTGATGTATCATCCGTAACGCTCATCACCATTGGATTATCAGTTGCATCAATGGTCCTGCTCCAGTTATTTATTAAAAACACCAAAGAAGGACGCGCTATGCGTGCGGTCTCTGAAAACCAGGATGCTGCAGTACTGATGGGAATTGACGTTAACCGTACGATTTCTCTGACGTTTATCATCGGCTCGGCTCTGGGCGCCCTGGGCGGCATTCTCTACAGTACCGCCTACATCACCATAGCACCGACAATGGGAACCATGCCCGGCCTGAAAGCTTTTATCGCGGCGGTTCTCGGGGGAATCGGAAGTATTCCCGGAGCCATGCTCGGCGGATTTATCATCGGGATGGTCGAAACCATGATCAAGGCCTATATTTCAACAACCTGGGCGGACGCGATCGTGTTCATGATCCTGATCATCGTTCTGGTTGTCAAGCCTACCGGTATTCTCGGCAAGAACATTAAGGAAAAGGTCTGATATGAACAAGACGATTAAAAAATCTTATATCATCAACTTTGCGGCCGCTTTCCTGCTGTGGCTGCTGCTCTATACGGGTAAGGAATTCGGATTTATCTCAAACTATCTGGTCGGTATTATCATCAATACCTGTATTATGATCGTTATGGCGACTTCACTGAATATTGTTGCCGGTTTCCTCGGAGAAATGGCTCTGGGCCATGCCGGACTGATGGCGATCGGTGCTTATTCTGCGGCTGTGACCTCAATGTGGCTCATGGCAACTGTGGAAATGCCGAATATACTGTATCTGATAATCGCCTCACTGGCCGGCGGTCTGGTTGCAGCAGCTGCCGGTGCGCTGATCTCACTGCCTTCGATGAGGCTGCGGGGTGACTATCTGGGTATTGTCACCATCGGGTTTGCGGAAATCATCCGTATTTTCTTCATCAATTTTGCACCTACCGGAGGTGCCAAGGGACTGACCGGGATCAAACGTCTGACAGATATCAGCAGTGCCTACTGGATTATGATTATTGTGGTTGCGCTTATCTTCACGATTGGCAAGAGCCGTTACGGACGTGCCATCATGTCCATCCGCGAAGACGAAATCGCATCGGAAGCTTCCGGGATACCAACGACAAAATACAAGGTCCTGGCGTTTGCACTGTCTTCATTCTTTGCAGGAATCGGCGGTTCGCTCTACGCGCATTATCAGGGCTATCTGGATCCGAACAAGTTCCAGTTTATGTACTCGATCGAAATGTTCGTTATCGTAGTTCTGGGCGGACTGGGGTCTGTTACAGGGTCAATTGTTTCGGCAATCGTTCTGACAGTGCTGCCTGAACTGCTCAGACAGTTCTCGTCTTACCGTCTGCTGGTTTATTCGGCAGCGCTGGTACTGATGATGATCTTCCGTCCGCAGGGTATTTTCGGACGTTACGAGTTCTCGCTCACCAAATTCATGGAGGGCCGTAAGAAGAAAAAAGAAGAGAAGGGAAGTGCTGCATGATTTCAGAAGCAACACAAGCCGTAATCAGCAAACATAAAGGCAAACCCGTTCTGAAGGCCGAAGGCGTGACGATGCGTTTTGGCGGACTGACTGCAGTCGACAATTTTAACCTTGAACTGCATCCGGGTGAACTGGTCGGGCTGATCGGTCCTAACGGCGCCGGTAAGACGACTATCTTTAATGCACTGACCGGTGTTTATATTCCGACTGAAGGAACCGTTACGATAAACGATGTGGTCATTAATAATAAAAAGGCCAGCGAAGTCGTTAAAATCGGTGCAGCCAGAACATTCCAGAATATCCGCCTGTTCAAGGATCTGACGACACTGGAAAATGTCATGATCGCTTATGACCAGTTCATTGATTACAATCTGGCTCAGGGCATGTTCAGGACCAAAAAATTCTGGACCGAAGAAGCCAAAGCTCGTGAAACAGGACTGGAACTGCTGAAAATTTTCGATATGGATAAATTTGCAGACGTTAAGGCAAAAAACATGCCTTACGGCCAGCAGAGAAAACTGGAAATCGCACGTGCACTGGCGACGAACCCGCAGGTTCTGATGCTGGATGAACCGGCGGCAGGCATGAATCCGAATGAAACGGAAGAGCTGATGAAGACCATCGAGTTTATCCGTGATAAATTCGATATTACGATTCTGCTCATTGAACACGATATGTCACTGGTTATGGGTATCTGTGAACGAATCGTTGTCGTCGACTACGGAAAAACCATCGCCGAAGGCGTGCCGGATGAGATCCGCCATAATCCGGAAGTCATTAAAGCCTACCTGGGCGAGTAGATTGGAACGATATGCTCAAAGTAGAAAATTTAAATGTATATTACGGTAAAATCCATGCCATCAAGGGAATTGATTTTGAAGTTCAGGACGGTGAAATTGTCACGCTCATCGGTGCCAACGGTGCCGGCAAGTCTACGACGTTAAAAACCCTGTCCGGACTGCTCCGTCCGACAGAAGGAACAATTACCTTCAATAATCAGGATATTACCAAAATCAAGCCGCATAAGATTCCGGGACTCGGAATCGCACAGGTTCCTGAAGGACGTCAGGTATTTGCCGACATGTCGGTTCTTGAAAATCTGGCAATGGGTGCCTTTATCAGAGATGACAAGGAAGGAATTCAGAAAGATCTGGATCAGATCTTCGATTATTTCCCGCGTCTGAAAGAACGAAGCAAACAGAGTGCCGGGACGCTGTCCGGCGGGGAACAGCAGATGCTGGCAATGGGCAGAGCCATGATGACCCGGCCCAAACTGATTCTGCTGGATGAACCGTCAATGGGGCTGGCGCCGATCCTGGTTGATGAAATATTTTCAATGATTAAAACCATCAACAAAAACGGAACAACCGTTCTGCTGGTTGAACAGAACGCGAATAAGGCACTGCAGATTGCAGACAGAGCCTACGTTCTGGAAACCGGAAACATCAAGCTCAGCGGTAAAGCCAGTGATCTGATGGCTAATGATGAAGTCCGTTCAGCTTATCTTGGCGGCTGATCAGAACCTGACAGTTATAGAGGTATTATTAAACAACAACGGGTAAAATTCACAGACAGTCCGGCAGTCATCTGCCTGACTGTCTGTTTTCGTATTTACCATCTTACGGAAAAACTATACAATAGCCTTGCTGCTTTTGCGGCTGTAATGTGGGAAAAACGTCGTATAATCAGGTGATTTCTGCTCAGGATGCCCGAATTATTTGCAGAATCACGTAAGTTTGGGCTGCTTTCAGGGTATTCAGCCTAAGTGAGTTGTAGACTAAAACCGCATTTGTTATAATTAAAAGAATCGAAAACAACGGAGGATTGCATGAGCGCAACAATTAAGAACACCGAAGACAATACAGTAACTTTAGAGATCAAGATCGAAAAAGACGATTTCCAGAAAGCTGTAAACCAGTCTTATAATAAGAATAAAGGCAAATTCACGATTCAGGGCTTCAGAAAAGGAAAAGCTCCGAGAAAAGTGATCGAAGCTCATTACGGAAAAGGAATTTTCTATGAAGATGCCATCGAGTTTGCTTTCCCGGATGCCTACAAGGCAGCTCTCGAAGAAACCGGCATTGAAGCGGCTTCCCGTCCGTCACTGGAAGAAGTTACAGAAGTCGGCGAAGATGGTGCTACTTTCATCGTAAAGGTTGCTGTTAAACCGGAAGTCAAGCTGGGTGATTACAAGGGTGCCGAAATCAAGAGCATGGAACCGAACATCACCGATGCAGACATTCAGGCGGAAATCGACAAGATGATCGACCAGAATGCCCGTATGATTTCTGTTGAAGATACTCCGGCAGAAGACGGCGATTCCGTCAATATTGATTTCGAAGGATTTGTAGACGGCGAAGCCTTCGACGGCGGAAAAGCAGACGGCCATATCCTGGAACTCGGATCACACGCTTTTATTGACGGCTTTGAAGAACAGCTGGTCGGCAAAAAGAACGGCGAAGAATGTGATGTAATCGTGACTTTCCCGGAAGAATACGGTGCACCGGATCTCGCAGGCAAGGAAGCGACTTTCAAGGTCACTGTCAATGAAGTTCTTAAAAAAGAACTGCCGGAACTCGATGACGAATTTGTCAAAGATGTCTCAGAATTCGACACTGTCGATGAATTAAAAGACGATACCCGCAAGAAGCTTACAGAACAGGAAGAAAAGATTCTGCGCCAGGCAGCAGAAACTGCAGTCCTCGAATATGCGATTGACAATGCAGAAGTAACTGTTTCTGATCTGATGATCGAAGAAGAAGCAGAACACAATCTTCAGGAAATGGAACAGCAGCTCAGCGGCCAGGGCCTGTCAATGGATCAGTATTTCCAGTTCACAGGTACTGACAAGAACGAATTTGTAGAAAACGTCAAGAACGATGCAGAACGTAATCTGAAGCTGGAAATGATCCTGGAAGCGATCACCGAAGCGGAAGATCTGGAAGCAAGCGAAGAAGAAGTTGACGCTGAAATCGCCAAGTACGCGGAACAGTTCGGCAAATCCGTTGAAGAATACAAGAAAGACGTCATCGACGACAATCTCAGCAACTACCTCAAGGCTATGATCGCCCGCAGAAAAGCGGTTGAAAGCCTCATTGATGCAGCTGTGGTTGTTGAAGAAGTCGAAGAAGCAGAAGCTTCGGACGAAGAATAGAATATGATCACCAACAGCAATCTCGTTCCGGTCGTGGTAGAACAGACCGGACGGGGCGAACGCTCATACGACATATACTCGAGACTCCTTAAAGAAAGAATCATCTTTCTGGACGGCGAAGTGACAGATGAGACCGCAAGTCTGGTCTGTGCCCAGCTCATGTTTCTCGAGTCGGAAGATCCGGAAGCGGATATTTCCCTGTACATAAACAGTCCCGGTGGATCCGTGACAGCAGGGATGGCGATACTCGACACTATGAATTTTATCAGCTGTGACGTATCGACACTCTGCATCGGGATGGCCGCTTCGATGGGTGCTCTTCTCCTGGCTGCAGGAGAAAAAGGAAAGCGTTATGCGCTTCCCAACAGCGAAATTATGATCCATCAGCCTCTCGGAGGACGTCAGGGTCAGAGTTCCGATGTTGAAATTTATGCCAATCATCTGGTCAGAACCCGCGAACGTATTAACGGGATGCTCTCGAAGATGACTGGACAGCCTATCGAAACGATAGCCAGAGACACCGACAGGGATAATTTTATGTATGCGGACGAAGCGCTTGAATACGGACTGATTGATACAGTTATGTGCAAGCGCCCGACAGTAGAGTAGAATTACTAGATCGGAAAGAATTATGGATAACAACAGAACCGGCCCACAGGAATTCCGCTGCTCTTTCTGCGGAAGAACTCAGTCGGAAGTCGACAAGATTATCGTAGGCCCCAACGTATTCATCTGTAATGAATGCGTAGAAGCCTGTAACGAAATCATTCACGACAAAAATACGGTCCTGCCTGAAACCGGAGATTTTCCGGTTCCGGCAGAAATCAAAGCACAGCTTGATGAATACATTATCGGGCAGGATCATGCAAAGAAAGCGCTGGCAGTAGCGGTTTACAATCACTACATGCGTCTGCGCTCAAATATGGAAGATGACGGCGTCGAAATCCAGAAAAGCAACATGGTTCTGATCGGACCGACAGGATCCGGGAAAACACTCCTGGCTCAGACGCTCGCGAAAGCCCTGAATGTTCCGTTCGCCATTGCCGATGCGACTTCACTTACAGAAGCCGGTTATGTCGGTGAAGATGTAGAAAATATCCTGCTCAAGCTGCTCCAGGCTGCAGATATGGATGTAGCCCAGGCGGAACGCGGGATCATCTATATCGACGAAATCGACAAGATCTCCAGAAAAGGGGATAACCCTTCTATTACCCGTGATGTTTCCGGTGAAGGAGTACAGCAGGCACTGCTGAAGATCCTGGAAGGTACGGTAGCCAATGTACCGCCATCCGGCGGACGCAAGCACCCGCATCAGGAATTTATCCAGATCGATACCACCAATATCCTCTTTATTCTGGGCGGTGCATTTGACGGAATGGAACAGGTTATTGCCAAACGTCTGGAAAAAGGCTCAATCGGCTTTAACGCCACCATCAAGAGCCCCAAACAGCTGGAAAAAGAAGAAATTCTGACTCAGATCGAACCGCATGACCTGCTGTCTTATGGTCTGATTCCTGAATTTATCGGAAGAATTCCGGTTATCACCACCCTGTCTGCTCTTGACAGAGATGCGCTGATTCATATCCTGACGGATCCGAAAAATGCCATTGTCAAACAGTATCAGAAGATGCTGCGGGCAGAAGGCGTTGACCTGGAATTCGAAGACGCTGCACTGGATGCCATTGCCGATCAGGCACTTAAAAGCAAGACCGGTGCACGCGGACTGCGCAGTATCATGGAAAATTTTATGACTGATATTATGTATGAGGTTCCATCCCGTACAGATATCGAAAAAATCGTGATCACACCGCAGACCGTGACCGAAGGAGCCCAGCCAGTATTTACCATTAAGAAAAATGCCGGGGAAAAACCGGCTTAGGCCTGAAAAAGCAATCTTCGGATTGCTTTTTCTTTTTCAGTCTGGGAGGTACTATGTCACCAGCTTTAAATACAGAAAAAACTGAAAAACCGGAAGTCATTCTGGTTGAACCGGGAAGAATCCCGCTGGTACCGCTTCGCGGACTACCGGTATTCCCGGGTATGGTCTTTCATTTTGATATCGGTCGTGAAAAATCGATCATTGCCGTTGAACAGGCCATGGAAGACGACGGCATACTGTTTCTGGCGGAACAGAAGGATTTTGAAGTCGAAGATCCGAAGCCGGAGGAAATATACGAGTACGGCTGTTACGCAACGGTCAAGCAGATGCTGCGGATGCCGGAAAATCTGATGCGTGTTCTGGTAGAAATTGATGCCCGGGGTAAAATTACCAGTTTCGAACAGACAGAACCCTGTTTTATTGTCAATGCAGAACCTGTCATGACGCATCTGGATATGACCAAGGAAAACAGAGCACTTTTGAAAATGCTCAAAAGTGTTTTTACAGAATATATCGGCCGTACGCATAAATTGTCCGAAGGGATTATCCCTGCGGTCAACGAAATCGAACCGCCGGAGCTGCTCATTGACATTATCGCAGCCAATATGGATCTGGAAACGGAAAGTGCACAGGAGCTTCTTGCAGAACAGGACGTTTCCAAACGATTGTTTATGCTCTATGAGCTGATTACCGGAGAACTTGAGTATCTCAGGATTGAACAGTCTATTGACGAAAAGGTTAAAAACGAACTGGATCGCAACCAGCGTGAATTTGTCCTGAGGGAACAGATCCGGGTGATCCAGGATGAGCTGGGAGATGACGACGACAGCGTTTTAAACGGATATTACCGCAGACTCGAAGAAATTGATCCGTCTCCGGAAGTCCGTAAAAAAGTGGAAGCGGAAATTGCGCGTCTTAAAAAAGTACCCATGGGCTCTTCTGAATCAGCTATTATCGAGACGTATCTCGACTGGGTGCTGGATCTGCCGTGGAATACGGTAGATGAAGTGAATGTCGATGTTGCACAGGCCCGCCTGATTCTCAATGAAGATCATTACGCGCTGGACAAGGTCAAGGAACGTATTCTCGAGTATCTTTCGGTGCTCAAGCTTTCGAATTCGTTAAAAAGTCCGATTATCTGCCTGGTCGGCCCTCCGGGTGTCGGGAAAACGTCGATAGCCAAATCGATCGCCCGGGCTCTGGGGCGCAAGTATGTCCGCCTGTCACTGGGCGGCATGCGTGATGAAGCAGAAATACGCGGACATCGCAGAACCTATCTGGGCGCGATTCCGGGCCGGATTATTTACCATCTGAAAATGGCCGGCACCAGAAATCCGCTGTTCCTGCTGGATGAAATAGATAAAATGAGCCAGGATTTCAAGGGTGATCCGGGTGCAGCACTGCTCGAAGTTCTGGATCCTGAACAGAATAATACTTTTACCGACAATTATCTGGAACTTCCATTCGATTTATCGGATGTCCTGTTCCTGACTACAGCCAATTCGCTGTCGACGATTCCGGAACCGCTTATGGACCGGATGGAAATCATTGAAGTGAACGGTTATGTGGAATCCGAAAAGATGGAAATTGCCAAACGATATCTGATTCCGCAGTGCCTGGAAACACACGGCTTGAAAAAAGAACAGGTCACGATCTCGGAAAATGCACTTCGGGATATCATCACTTATTACACCAGAGAATCCGGGGTGCGTGAACTCAAGCGTAAAATCGCCCAGGTTATGCGTATAGCAGCCAGAGAAATTGTTGAAAACAATAAAAAGCATATTACAGTGAACCGGGGAAACCTGGATAAATTCCTGGGTATGAAACGTTTCCTTTTCGATCTGGCAGACAGTGATTCGCATGTGGGTCTGGTCACGGGGCTGGCCTGGACGTCAGTAGGCGGTGAAACGCTTCAGATTGAAGTCGTGACAGTGCCGGGTAAGGGCAAGATCCAGATTACCGGACAGCTCGGGGATGTCATGCAGGAATCAGTCAAGGCGGCTATTTCCTATATCCGTTCACAGACGAAAATGCTTAAGATTAATCCGGATTTTTATGAAAAGACAGATATTCATCTGTATGTACCGGAAGGAGCAGTTCCGAAAGACGGACCGTCAGCCGGGATTACTATTGCAACCGCATTGATTTCGGCACTGACCGGGCAGCCGGTTCCGGACGATCTGGCAATGACTGGTGAAATTACGCTGCGGGGACGCGTGCTGCCGATTGGCGGTCTGCGTGAAAAACTGGCAGCAGCCAGCCGGGCTGGTATTAAAACCATTCTGATTCCGGAAGAGAACCGCAAGGATCTGGAAGAGGTTCCGGATGCTATACTGAAGTCACTGAAAATCACACCGGTAGCAAAAATGTCTGATGTTGCCGGTCTGATTTTCGATATTGATAAAGATGAACCCGATTCTGAAAAAAATATTTCTGCATCAGTTTCTGAATCAAAGAAAGACAGAAACAACAGCGGAACGGAATCCGATAATCCGATTCAAACGGCAGATCAGAGCGGACAGAATACAGCAGGAGAAAAATAATGCATGTACAGGATGCGCAGCTGGTAATCAGTGCGGCTTCAGAAAAACAGTATCCGGAAACAGACCAGCCGGAGGTTGTATTACTCGGTCGTTCCAATGTCGGAAAATCATCTTTTATCAATACTCTCATTAACCGTAAGGGACTGGCCAGGACCAGTTCACAGCCCGGAAAAACACAGACCATGAATTTCTATGACATCGGTGCCGGGGATACGGAATTCAGTTTCGTAGACATGCCGGGCTACGGTTATGCCAGAGCGTCGAAAAAAGACCGTGAAAAATGGGGGAAGATGATCGAAACTTACCTCCAGAAACGTAAAAACATCGTCCTGGTCATGCTGCTGGTAGACAGCCGCATCGGACCGACCGAAGACGATATGCTTATGTACGACTGGCTCAGTTATTACGGTAAGACACCGATTGTTATTGCGACAAAATCCGATAAGCTTTCGGGTAACGCCCGCCGTAAGGTCGTAAAAGAAATTGCGGAAGATTTTGATATTCAGAACGACAATCAGATCATTCTGTTTTCTTCTTCGGACCGGACAGGGAAAGATGAAGCATGGAAGGCGATCGAACAGCATCTGTAAAGATCCCGGGACAGATAAAACTGGATGAAGAGCGTATCCGCCTGATCGCAGAGAAACACGGCGCTCCCATGGCCGGCTTTCTGCTTCCGGAGCCGCTTGAAGATTGTCTTGAGATTCTGGAGCAGAGGCGCGGCCAGGGACGATATACCGAATTTGAAGGCAGAGATCCCGCTGTCAGAACCGACTTCAGAAACTTTTACCCGAAAGCGGAGACTGTCATCGTTATCGGCGTGCCTTATCCCTTCATTCAAAAACAGCCGGCACCGGTGGCAGCACTCTTTCGCGGAGAAGATTATCACAGACGCATCAGACGGATTATGACGGAAATCGTCGGAGAGCTCAAACAGATTGATCCCGGTTTAAAAGCCCGATGTTCGGTGGATAATCCCAGACTGGTGGACCGCTGGAGTGCCTGGCGTGCCGGACTCGGCTTTTTCGGCCGAAACAATCTTCTGATCAGTCCTGAATACGGGAGTTTCTTCAATATCGGGCAGATCCTGATTAACCGGAGAATTCCGTTCCAGACTGTACATCCGCTAAACAATCACTGCGGAAGCTGCCGGGCCTGTCTGGATGCCTGTCCGGCCGGAGCGCTTGAACAGGGACTTACTCTTATTCCCGAACGCTGTCAGTCTTATCTCACACAGAAAAAGATCCTGACAGAACCGGAAGAGGCAATGATCACAGACAGTATAACCGGCTGCGACCGGTGTCAGCTTGTCTGCCCGTGGAATCTGCGGGCAGCAGAAAAACTCGGGGAAAAAGCAGGGATACGGGAAAGCGAGCTGCCGGCTCTCACGATTCGGGAAGCTGCAGATCTGACGGATGAAGCGTGGCACCATCAGTTTGACGACAGCTGTGCTTCATGGCTGTCACCTGAGATCATCCGCAGAAATGCCGGAATATTGCTGAAAAAATGAAGAAGCTGTGGCATCCGGCTGTGGGACAGGTGCATTTTTCATAAACAGAAAGCCGGACAGAACCGGAAACCAGATTTTATATACAGTTGATTCCAATCTGTAAAAAAAGGCCGCAGACTGTCACAGTCTGCGGCCTTTTAACCTTTTTGAGGAACAATGAGCCGGTTCTATTTATGATATAATACATGCGTTATTGTTCTACCCTGCATAAATGCAGGGGAAATAGTCATTATCAATTGTAATTATCAAAGAAATTATCCTGTTTATGACAGGATCAGTAAGGAGAAACGGATGATCAGAGACCGCTTTGCTCCGAGCCCTACCGGTGATGTTCACATCGGCAGTCTCAGAACAGCTCTGTACAATTATCTGTACGCAAAGAAAAACAAAGGCCAGTTTCTGCTGCGCCTGGAAGACACAGACAGGACCCGTTATCAGGAAGGTGCTGTAGAAACACTGCTGGATGCCCTTTACACGACGGGTGTCATTCCCGATGAAGGACTTGTTCTGGAAGACGGAAAGCCCGCTCAGAAGGGCGGCAGGGGACCTTATATTCAATCACAGAGGCTGCCGGTTTACCA
>JBMNSG010000043.1:0-16640 GCA_050945075.1 Eubacteriaceae bacterium
AATTCACTCGGCTTCGGCGGCCATAATGCCTCACTGGTATTCAAAAAATGGGAGGAAAACAATGACTGAACCGGAACTGAAGCTGCCTCTGGACAGCAACGAAATTCAGAAGATTCTGCCTCATCGTTATCCCTTCCTTCTGGTAGACAGGATTGATGCCATTGAAGACGGGACCATCCGGGGCAGGAAAGCTGTCACGGCCAATGAAATGCAGTTCCTTGGCCATTTCCCGGATAAACACGTCATG
Organism: Eubacteriaceae bacterium; assembly: GCA_050945075.1. Lineage (GTDB taxonomy): Bacteria > Bacillota > Clostridia > Eubacteriales > Eubacteriaceae > UBA7485. The sequence continues at coordinate 248 of JBMNSG010000043.1, forward strand.
CCCGGCGTGCTGATCGTTGAAGCACTGGCACAGACCGGTGCGGTTATGCTGCTGTCAATGCCTGAAAATCAGGGACATTATGCCCTGCTGGCCGGTATTAACAAAATGCGTTTCAAGAAACAGGTCGTTCCTGGCGACATGATGATACTGGAATGTACGCTGCTCAAGATGCGCCGCGGAATCGGTGTGGCCGCTGTCAAAGCCACTGTGGACGATCAGACTGCCTGTGAAGGCGAGATCATGTTCGCGATAAGCCGGGATGAGAAATAGAACAGAAAATGTTATCAGAATTACAGAAAAGACTGAAAGACCAGTCCTGTCTGATTCTCGCTTATGATCATCTGGAGTCGACTCAGTCACTGGCCAGAGAATATGCCTGCTGCGGCGCGCCGGAAGGAACAGTAATTCTTGCCGGAAGCCAGTCGCAGGGAACCGGACAACAGGGGAGAAGCTTTTTCTCCCCGCCCGGAACCGGTCTGTATATGAGCCTGATTTTAAGACCACGGTTTTCACCTGAGGCCGGGCGTTTTATTACGACAACGGCGGCAGTGGCTGCTGCACAGGCTATTGAAGCACTCAGTCCATGCAGTGTCTCTGTCAAATGGGTGAACGATCTGATTACAGACGGCAGGAAGACCGGCGGAATTCTTACGGATACTTCTCTCAGTCCCGACAGCTCGCGGATGATGTGGGCCGTCCTGGGCATGGGTATCAACATTGTCCCGCCGCAGACCGGATTCCCTGAAGAACTGACTGAATCTGCAGGCTCGATTTTTCAGAAAAACAGCTTTGACGCGGAAAACAGTCTTGAGGAATACCGGGACCAGCTGACAGCCGAAATCCTGGAGCGTTTTCTGACAGCTTACAGAAAATATCCGGTCGATGTCTGCAGCAGCGAATATAAACGCAGACTGCTCGATGCAGGTGAACTGGAAAAATATATGAAACGGAAAAATAATCATGAAAAAACTGACGACCAGTGAGTTGTGCAGAACAGCACTGTTTACAGCACTGATTGCAGCCGGGGCCTTTATTAAAATACCGACACCACTGGTGCCGATTACCCTGCAGCTGGGATTTGTCGTGCTCGCGGGCATGCTGCTGGGTCCCCGTCTGGGAACACTGAGTGTGCTGCTCTATGTTTTCCTGGGTCTGGCGGGTCTGCCTGTCTTTGCCCAGGGCGGCGGCCTGTCTTACGTATTCGTGCCGTCATTTGGCTATATTCTCGGATTTATCCCGGGAGCATGGGTGGCAGGCCATCTGGCTCAGACGGTCGACTGCAGCGGAAAAGAAAACCGGACCAGAAAACTGGGCGCCCTGTTCCTGGCAGCACTGGCCGGCGGTGCCGTTATTTATGCGGCCGGGATTGTCTATCTCTATGCAATTGAAGTCTGGTATATGGGCATGCAGATCCAGATTATGAGCTTTCTGACTACAGCGCTGTTCCTGCCTCTGCCGGGGGATATCGTGATCTGCGGCTGTGTGGCTGTACTCACGCTGCGTCTGGTACCGGCCTTAAAGCTGGTTCGTGCCTGATCCGTTTTAAACGGGTTTGTTTTTATTCAGTTTTTATTCAGAAGCTTAGCCAGCAGATCCCGGTTTTTCTGAAGCCGGTTTTCTGTGTCTTCACGATCCACCTGCCAGCCGCTGTCTGTGCAGGCGAGCCTGTCGCTTTCCTTTATATCAGCCGGGAGTTCTGATACCGGCAGTTCCTTTACCTGATCCTGATCGGAAACCAGAACTGCAATCCCGTTTTCGATTCTGTCTACGCTCCAGTTAGTCGAGCTGGTCATGGCTGAGTCCTCCGCTTTTGTTTTACTGCCATCATTTTACCAAATTAACGGAGATTATTGAAAGAATTCCCATTTTCCCGCCCGGATGTGTAAAATAAGAAAGTAGGGTATAAACATAATAGTTAACAAGAGAACAGGAGGTCTGTGAGAAATGGGAAAGCTTACAGGGACAAAAACCCTGGAAAATTTAATGAACTGTGTAGCCGGTGAAGCTCAGGCAAGAGCCCGTTACAATACGTATGCAAAATACGCCGGTAAGCAGAAGCTCATTCAGATGCAGAATATCTTCAATATCACAGCAGCGAACGAGTATGAACATTTCAAGGTTTTCTACAAGATCATTGCAGAATACGAAGAAGTAGCCGGTCAGGCTATTATGGTTAAGGTTGCCGATCCTTATTTCCCGGTTGGTCTCAGTTATACGGAAACACACGACAATCTTCTGAATGCAGCCGAAGGCGAACGTGAAGAATGGCAGATTGTTTACAAAGATGCTGCCGATGTTGCGGAACAGGAAGGTTTTCCTGAAATTGCCAATAAATTCCGTCTGATCGCCGGTATCGAAAAAGAACATGAAGCCCGTTTCCTCGCTCTTGCAGAAAACATTGACAACGGTACTGTTTTCAAGAAACCCGAAAAGACAAAATGGATCTGTCTGAACTGCGGTTACGTCTGTGAATCAAAAGAAGCACCGCTGATCTGTCCTGCATGCAAGCATCCGCAGGGCTATTTTGAAGAATGCGTCGAAAATTACTGAGTTGGACGCAGCTATACGATAAGAAACGAGAGTACCCGGTAATACGGGTACTTTTTCTTGTCTCAGAAATAATTCAGCGTTATAATATAAAATACTATAATTTTACGTTTACATCATTTTAACCAGATATTTTCATTCTGTTATGCCGGAAAGGAGGAAAGATGCCAAGATACTCACAGGAGACGATCAACAGGATCAAGGAAGCCTGCGATATTGTAGATGTCATTTCCGGATACACGGAGCTTAAACAGAAGGGCAGTTCCTTTATGGGGTGCTGTCCGTTTCATTCAGAAAAAACACCATCTTTTTCGGTCAGCCGTGAAAAACAGCTCTATCACTGCTTTGGCTGCGGGGAGGGCGGAACCCTTGTCGATTTTATCATGAAGGCCGAAAATCTGACATTTCCCGAGGCCATGCGGTTTCTGGCAGAACGCGCCGGTATTCCGCTTCCCGAGGCAGAGCAGGAAAGTGCAGAAGAACGCAGAGCCTACAGCCAGAAAAAGGCTATTTACGAAATGAACCGGCTGGCGGCTAACTATTTTTATAAAAACCTCAGGCATTCGGAAAAAGCTCAGGAATATCTCAGAAAAAGAGGGATGTCTGATCAGACGATCAGGGAACTTGGAGTGGGCCTGGCACCGGAAGACTGGCGCAGACTGATTACGGCACTGCGCAGGCAGGGATTCTCCCAGGAGGATATTGAAGCCTCGGGGCTGGCTGTCCGGGGAAAAAACGGCAGTGTTTACGACCGCTTCCGGAACAGAATCATGTTTCCGATCCAGAACGGACAGGACAGGCTTATTGGCTTCGGAGGCCGCAAATGGACGGATTCGGATAACGGACCCAAGTATCTGAATTCTCCGGAAACGCCGGTTTTCGAAAAGGGGCAGGAGCTTTACAATCTGAACCGCGCCCGTAAAAATATCCGCAGCCGCGGTTATCTGCTGCTTGTCGAAGGCTATATGGATGCTGCCGCCCTCTGGCAGTACGGGATTAAAAACGCCGCTGCTGCTCTGGGAACTGCTTTTACGCTGGAACACGCTGCACTGATCAAGCGGGTTACCGATCAGGTTGTTCTGTGTTTTGACGGGGATGCCGCAGGGGAAGCGGCAACAGCCAAGGCACTGGATATTCTTGAAAAAACGACGCTTAAACTGAGAGTACTCCGGCTTCCTCCTGAACACGATCCCGATTCATTTATCAGGGAAAACGGTACGGAAGCGTTTGAAGAAGCGCTGGAACATCAGACGATGACACCGGAAGAATTTCATTTAAGACAGGCAGCCGCCGGCAAGGATCTGAAGACAGCGGACGGAAAGCTGGCCTATATCAGTGAAGCTGTCAAGCTGCTGCAAAAGGCGGACCCGGTCAAAGCGGACCTTTATATCCGCCGGATTGCCGGAGAAACAGATACGCCGGAAGAAGTAATCAGCAATGCCGTGAAAAGCGGGGAAACGGTGAAACTGACATCGATTGTCCGCATTCCCAAACGAAAAACCCGCAGGTCCTATGTGGATGCGCAGGTCAGCTTTATGGCGGTCAGTCTGCATGATCCGTCCCGTTTTGCAGAGTCGGGATTGAAGAGAGAAAATTTTTCTCCCGGCTTTTTTCAATGGCTTTATGACAAAATCCAGAAACAGGAAACCAGTCAGCCCATTCAGGCGGATTTGCTGTTTGACTGTGATGAAGATATGAGATATAATAAAAAGACTTCTGTGATAATGACAGAACCGTATGACAAAGCCAGTGAATATTTCGACCAGTCAATTCAAATCATTCAAAAAGAATCTATCAGGACCGAGATCGAAAAACTCAAGGAACTGCGAAAGAATACCCGAGACGAAGAAGAGAGAAATGCGTGTGCCGCAAAAATCTCTGAATTGTTGAAGCAACAGTAATTGTTCAAACGTTCCTATCCCGGAACGTTGGAAAGAGGCAATATGGCCACAGAAAAAAACAAGACACCGAAAGCGGCTTCCGAAGCCGGTCAGACTTCCGATTTCGATGAAAGTTTCAAGGACGACGATCTCGATACAGGAAAAGAAAGTCTCGACGACATCGATATGAAGCTTTCGGATGCAGACGATCCGGAGCTCCATGTTGAAGTAAAGGAAACGGATCTTGAAGAAGCGGCCGAAAGCGTCAGTGTCAATGATCCGGTCAGACTGTATCTGAAGGAAATAGGGAAAGTTCCGCTGCTTACAGCAGAACAGGAACTGGATCTGGCAAAACGGATGGAACAGGGAGATGTGGAAGCCAAAAAAGAACTGGCCGAAGCAAACCTGCGTCTGGTTGTCAGTATTGCAAAACGATATGTAGGCCGCGGCATGAGCTTTCTGGATCTGATCCAGGAAGGGAATCTGGGGCTGATCAAAGCAGTTGAAAAATTTGATTACACCAAGGGCTTTAAATTCAGCACCTATGCAACCTGGTGGATCCGTCAGGCCATAACCCGTGCCATAGCAGATCAGGCGAGAACGATAAGGATCCCGGTACACATGGTAGAAACCATAAACAAGCTTATCCGTGTTTCCCGTCAGCTGCTTCAGGAACTGGGGCGTGAACCCACGCCGGCGGAAATCGGCAGGGAAATGGGCTTTTCAGAAGAAAAGGTACGTGAGATTCAGAAAATCGCCCAGGACCCGGTATCGCTGGAAACCCCGATCGGGGAGGAAGAGGACTCTCATCTGGGTGACTTTATTCCGGATGATGACGCTCTTGCACCGGCAGATGCCGCTTCCTATACACTGCTGAAGGAACAGCTGACAGAAGTTCTGGGCACGCTGACCGAACGTGAGGAAAAAGTATTGAGACTCCGTTTCGGACTTGACGACGGACGGACCAGAACCCTCGAAGAAGTCGGAAGAGAATTTAATGTAACCCGCGAACGTATCCGTCAGATTGAAGCCAAAGCGCTCAGAAAGCTCAGACATCCGAGCAGAAGTAAAAAACTCAAAGATTATCTGACTTGAACAGGTGGTCGGCCCGACAGTATTTAGTATGCACTAGTAGAAAGAGACAATATGGCAGAAGAAAAAGCTATCATCAATGAAATCGGTCTGGATCCGGAGGAAATCAAACATTATGAAAGTCTTCCGGAGGTTCAGGAACTGCTTAAGCTTGGAAAAAAGGCAGGAAAACTGAGCAACGAGGATTTCTCGAAAGCACTTGAGGCTTCAGATCTCGATTCGGATGATTTTGATTCGATTTACATGCTGCTGCAGCAGAACGGCATTGTGATGAACAATGTTGCTGCCGGAAAGGGCGACCTCGACGACATCGACATGGATATTTCCGAAGCCGACAACCCGGATCTGAAGGTGGAAGTAACCGATTCAGATCTGGAAGCAGCCGCCGAAAGTGTTAATATCAACGATCCGGTACGCCTGTACCTGAAGGAAATAGGCAAGGTTCCGCTGCTGACAGCAGAGGAAGAACTGGATCTGGCTACCCGCATGGAACAGGGCGATGTGGAAGCCAAGAAGAAACTGGCAGAAGCCAATCTCCGTCTGGTAGTCAGTATTGCCAAACGTTATGTCGGCCGCGGCATGAGCCTCCTGGATCTGATTCAGGAAGGCAACCTGGGACTGATCAAAGCGGTCGAAAAGTTCGACTATAAAAAAGGTTTCAAATTCAGCACCTATGCGACCTGGTGGATCCGCCAGGCCATCACGCGCGCCATTGCCGACCAGGCGAGGACGATCAGAATCCCGGTCCATATGGTCGAAACCATAAACAAACTGATCCGTGTTTCCCGTCAGCTCCTTCAGGAGCTGGGACGTGAACCCACGCCCGCGGAAATCGGCAAGGAAATGGGATTCTCGGAAGAAAAAGTCCGGGAAATCCAGAAAATTTCCCAGGATCCGGTATCACTGGAAACGCCGATCGGTGAAGAAGAGGATTCCCATCTGGGTGATTTTATTCCCGATGAAGATGCACCGGCACCGGCAGAAGCCGCTTCCTATACACTGTTGAAGGAACAGCTCTCAGAAGTGCTGGGAACTCTCACCGAACGTGAAGAAAAAGTGCTGAGACTCCGCTTCGGCCTTGATGACGGACGAACCAGAACCCTTGAAGAAGTGGGGAAGGAATTCAACGTTACACGCGAACGCATCCGTCAGATTGAAGCCAAAGCGCTCAGAAAACTAAGACATCCAAGCCGCAGTAAAAAACTGAAGGATTATCTCACCTGATGCTGACACCAAGACTTAAAAAAATTGCAGAACAGGCAGTACCCGGACTGGTCTGTGCCGATATCGGCACGGATCACGGTTATCTGCCTGTTTTTCTCGTTCAAAAGGGAATTATTCCGGCTGCAGTGGCTTCAGATCTGCGCAGCGGACCCCTGGAACGGGCAGCACAGTCTGTCCGGTCAGCCGGGCTTACAGACAGGATACGCACCGTACTGGCGCCGGGGCTGGAAGGACTGATTCCCGGAGAGGCGGGCCAGTGCGTTATTGCAGGAATGGGCGGTCAGATGATCATCGGCATTCTCGGGAATTCGCCTGAGACTGCGGGACAGATGAAACGGCTGATTCTGCAGCCGCAGAACAACGAACGGGAACTGAGAATCTGGCTGTCGGAAAACGGCTACCGTATTATCCGGGAACTGACTGCAATAGAAGACAAGCGTTTCTATTCGATTATTGTTGCAGAACCCGGTAAAACCCGGAAACTGACGGCATTTGAACAGAAAACCGGGTGCCGGGAGGCGCGGGCTGCAGAACCGGAATACCAATCGTATCTGAAAATGCTGATTGAAAAAAACGTCCGCATTCTTGAATCCAGCCGGGGCGGTAACAGTGAAGCCGCCGCAGACAGAGCCCGGGAGACAGAACTGTATCTTGAAGAACTGAAAGAAGAACTCGAAACGATAACGACGGAGGAAATGCGTGAGTGTAAAAAGCAATGAAGTAGCCAATGTAATCCGGAGAGCAGCGCCTGAATATCTCGCGGAGTCCTGGGACAATGTGGGCATGCAGATCGGATCCAGAGACAAGGTGGTCGAAAAAGTCCTTCTGACTCTGGATGTAACGGAAGAAGTTGTGGATGAAGCCGTCGAAGGCGGTTTCGACATGATTATTTCCCACCATCCCTTTATTTTTCAGGGACTGCGCAAAATCGATACCGATGACTTCAAAGGGAAAATGGTCAAAAAACTGCTGGCCCATGATATCTGCGTCTATGCCGCCCATACCAATCTGGACAAGGCGGAGCTGGGACTGAATGATTATATTGCCCGGCGCTTTGAGCTGGATGAACGCAGCATTTTAAAACCGGATCTGGATACCCGGCTCTATAAAATCGTGGTCTATGTGCCTACTGATTATACAGACCGAATCCTCAAAGTGCTCGGAGACGGCGGTGCCGGCTTTACCGGGGAACGCTATTCACACTGTTCCTTCCGGGTCCGCGGAACCGGAAGCTTTAAACCGCTCGAAGGGGCTCATCCGTTTATCGGAGAACCGGGGGAAGTGGTGACTGTCCAGGAAGACCAGGTGGAAACCATTGTAGACGGACGGATTCTCAAGGATCTGTTCCCGAAGCTGCAGGAAGCTCATCCCTACGAGGATATGGCCTACGATCTGTATCCGGTGGAACAGGCAGAAATCTGTGCCAAAAGCGGACTCGGAAAGATCGGAATGCTGGAAAAGGAAATGACGCCGGACGAATTTATTGAGCATACAAAAAAAGTGCTTAATGTCAGGCATCTGCGCACGGCCGGAATTGCGCCGGAAAAGATAAGCCGGGTGGCGCTGTGTACCGGATCCGGGGCGGAATTCATAGGCCTGGCCAAGGTCAGAAATGCGGATGTCTTTGTGACCGGAGATTTGAAATATCATGATGCCCAGCGGGCTCTGGAAAACGGCATGTGGGTGATCGATGCCGGGCATTTCGGGACCGAAAAACAGGTAGTGAATCTGCTGGAAGAAATGATCCGGGAAGGGCTGCCTGAAAATTCCGTTCAGACAGAAGTTTCTTCGCGCAATGAAGATTTTTTCAAGAATTATTAAAATCGCAGAAAAGCGGAAATGTCCATTGCTGCTTTGACTGAATAAAGCAGCAGGACTTTATTTTTGTTACGCTTTTGTATACAATAATGAGAAACGGAATAAAAACCGTGATTACAGGCAATGCCAGATCGAGAGAGTAAAAAATGAAACAGCTTATGACTGGGAATGAGGCAGCAGCCCGCGGCGCTTATGAAGCCGGGGTGAAATTTGCCGCAGCATATCCGGGAACCCCGAGTACGGAAATTCTCGAGAATATCGCCAAATATCCTGAAATTACTTCAGAATGGGCGCCGAATGAAAAGACAGCACTGGAATCCTCTGCAGGAGCTTCCATCGCAGGGATTCGTTCACTCACGTCTATGAAGCATGTCGGACTCAATGTAGCAGCAGACCCGATGTTTACCTTCGCCTATCTGGGCGTAAACGGCGGTTCAGTTATTATTACTGCAGATGAACCGGGGATGTTCTCATCACAGAACGAACAGGACAACAGAAATTATGCCAGACATGCACGTCTGCTGATGTTTGAACCTTCGGACAGCATGGAAACCAAGGAAATGCTCAAGGATGCTTTTGCAGCCAGCGAAGAATTTGATGTGCCGGTGCTTTTCCGCATGACAACCCGTGTCTGCCATTCCAAGTCTATTGTTGACTGCATGGACCGTGTCGAACCGGAAGACAAGCCCTATGTAAAAGAAATCACCAAGTACTGTCCGCTGCCGGCTTTTGCTAAAGGCATGCAGATGAAACTGGCGGAAAATCTGGAACGCGCACGCGAATATTCCAATACTTGCAAGTGGAACACCATTGAAGACAACGGATCGGATATTGGTATTATTGCTTCCGGTATTTCCAGAAAGTATGCCAAAGAAGTATTTGGCGATACGGCCAATTACCTGAATATCGGTTTTTCATTCCCGCTGCCGGACAAACTGATCCGTGAATTTGCAGCCATGAACAAGACCCTGTACGTGATCGAAGAAAATGATCCGATCATGGAAAAGGAAATCAAAGCCATGGGCATTTCCGTCATCGGCAAGGAAAAACTTCCGATCCAGGGTGAAATGCTTCCGGGTGTAATCCGCAAATGCCTGCTCGGTGAAACACACGACATTACCGAACCGGATGCGGACAAGCTGGTTAACCGTCCGCCGGCATTCTGTGCAGGATGTCCGCACAGAGGACTTTTCTATGAACTGGGCCGCAGAAAGAACACCATGATCTTCTCGGATATCGGCTGTTATTCTCTGGGACTGACACCGCCGTACAATGCGACGGATGCCATGATCTGCATGGGTGCAGGGATCTCCGGCGCCCACGGTGTAGCCAAGGCCTTCAAGATCAAGGACGACGATATGGACGTTATTGCGGTGATGGGGGATTCCACATTCTTCCATTCCGGCATGACCTCACTGCTGGATGTGGTTTACAACAACAGCGATGTCTGCACGATTATCCTGGATAACAGAATCACCGGTATGACCGGCCATCAGGAAAACCCGGGCAGCGGCTACAGCCTTTCCGGCGAACCGGCTCCGATTGCCGATATTGCAGAAATCGTCAAAGCACTGGGGATCAAAAACATCCGCACCATTGACCCGAACGATCTGGAAGCGACCAAAGAAGCTCTGGACTGGGGAACCTCGCTGGATGAACCCTCAGTGATCATCACCCGCTGGCCCTGCGCGCTCAAGCGTTTCTCGAAGGAAGACAAGCAGGAATTCCCGGAAGCTTATAAAAAGCACTGTGTCGTCAATACGGATATCTGTGTCGGCTGTAAGAAATGTCTGAAATCCGGCTGCCCGGCTCTGGCCTTTAATTCAACCGTTGAAGGAAAATCCGGTATTCTGGAAGACATGTGCCTGGGCTGTGAAGTCTGCCTGCAGATCTGCCCGATGAACGCGATTTCCGTCGCAGAGGAGAAGTAAGATGAAAACAAAGAATATACTGCTCTCCGGAGTCGGGGGACAGGGAACCATTACGGCTGCCAAGCTTCTGACAACCGGGCTGATGGAAGCCGGCTACGATGTCAAGATGAGTGAAATTCACGGGATGAGCCAGCGCGGCGGTACCGTGCTCTCACAGGTCCGTTACGGGGACGATGTACAGTCACCGGTTATCGAACGCGGTACAGCAGACATTATCGTCGCCTTTGAAGAAATGGAAGCCATGCGCTATCTCGACTACCTGAAAAAGGACGGGATTGTCGTCATCAACGAAACCAGAATCTGGCCGCTGCCGGTCGTAATCGGCAGTGTAAAGTATCCGGACGGGATTCTTGAAGCCATGCAGGATAAAGCCCGTATCAAGGTCATTAACGCCACGGCTATGGCTGAAGAACTGGGCAATCCCAAGGTGATGAACGTAATCCTTCTGGGTGCGGTCGTCAAATCCATGCATCTGGACGACATTGACTGGGCTTCGATTATCAGCAAGAACGTCAAGCCTAAATTTGTCGACCTGAACATTGAAGCCTTCAAACGGGGCGCGGCTCTCGTATAACCGCCATGACGAAATCAGTAGAAACCGAACATTACAAGTTTTTCCAAAATTCGGAATGCGAATATTTTCCCTGTCACAAAACGGACAAACCCGAAGATTTTAACTGCCTGTTCTGTTACTGCCCGCTGTACGGGCTGGGCCGCGAATGCGGCGGCAACTTCAGTTATACAAAATCGGGTATAAAAGACTGTACAGGCTGTATGGTTCCCCACAGAAGGGAAAATTACAGCCAGATTACGGGAAAAGTCATAAAACTAATCGAAAAGGTCCGGGATGAAGATGCCGGACTTTCCGGGAACGGAGAAGAATCATGAATCCCTGGTACGGTGTACTGCTGGTTGTCGTATCGTATCTGATCGGTAACCTGGATTTTGCCTATATCATCGTTAAAGCAACAAAAGGTGTCGACATCCGTGATTACGGAAGCGGGAATCCCGGCATGAGCAACGTCCTGCGTACGCAGGGCGGAAAGCTGGCTGCCTGGGTCTTTATCGGCGACGCGCTTAAGGGCTTTGTCTGTGTCTGGGCCGCCCGCATGCTGGGCTTTACAGAATGGTGGGTAGTCGGGGCCGGTATGGCTGTTGTTTCCGGTCACAACTGGCCGGTTCTGCTGCATTTCCGCGGCGGTAAAGGTGTTTCCACCTCTCTGGGTGCCTTTATGGCATTTGACTGGTTCTGCGGGATCATTGGCATCATTATCGGCGGCTGCATGATTATGATCACCAAATATATGTCCCTCGGGAATATGATCGGGATCTGTGTGGTTCCCTTTGTCGTGCTCTTTGTCTATCATCTGGGTAATCCGCCGGAACTGGTTTTCGCCGTTTTCCTGGCTGTAACCAGTCTGTGGCAGCACCGCGGCAATATCAAGCGGTTAATTAACGGAACAGAACGCAAGCTGGGCGAAAAATAGAGAAGACCGCTAAAGCGATCGAAATACATAAGAGGCCGGAGCACAGGCAGATGAATCTGCCGGTGCACGGCCTCCTTTTTATGTAACGGCCTCCCGAGGTTCGCCCGGGCGGGCCGTTTTTGTCGTGAAGCCCGACAGCGTTCTTTACTGCCGTTTTTACAAACAAATATGAATATCAGTATGGAACCGGACGGGAACGAACGGGGAACAGAGAAGCCGGCCTCTTCTCTGCCAGCGGATTGGGTAAGCATTACCCTGAGGAATTTCAAGTCTTGAATTATTTTAGTTTTGCTCTAATCTAAGAAATGAGTCTCTGTTTCGGAAGATGAAAAACGGTCTTCACGCAGCACGGCTCAAAAATCAAGGACTGAATAAGAAACATACAACAGCTGTTTTTGATGTGCTATGAAAATCCAGATATAGTAGAATAATAAAGCACTGTTACGAGATATAGATACTATTCCATGCAATTACTACACACGTTCATCGTTTATTTTTAAGGAGGGAATTTTGAAAGAGAAAGAGATTAAGGACATATTCCGAAGGGATTTTACCAGGGAACTCGAGGATCATCCGGACAAGACGGTCTACGACCTGTTTGACTGGAAGTACGTCGATGTCGATCTGAAGAATTTCAAGACCGGGGAAACTATTTTCGATCTCAAGCATCTTGAATTTCCCGAAAGCTATTCCCAGAATGCCTGCAACATTATCGCCAGTAAATATTTCAGACGCCGCGGGATACCCAACGGCCTGGGCTACGAGCATTCGATGCGCGAAGTAGCGGACCGTATGGTCGGCTTCTGGGCAGATGCACTGGTCGAAGAAGGCATTATCGAAAATGACGAACAGCGTCAGATTTTCTACGACGAAATCGTCTTTGCCCTGCTGAGTCAGATGTGGGCACCCAACTCCCCGCAGTGGTTTAATACCGGGATCAAACGGAAATACGGGATTGCCGGCAGCAAGGACGAGCTTTACTACTACGACGAAGAAACCGGTAAAGTAGTCGAATCTCAGGACCGCTATACCCGGACCCAGGCATCCGCCTGCTTTATCCTGTCTATTACCGACCAGCTGCTCGGGAAACATTCGATTTCGGATCACTACGTCAGTGAAACCAAGCTCTTCAAGGGCGGCTCCGGAGTCGGCACCAACTTCTCGCCGCTGCGTGCAGAAGGAGAACACCTGCTTTCGGGCGGTCAGTCTTCGGGGCTGATGAGTTTTCTCCAGGGACTGGACCGCAACGCCGGTGCCATCAAATCGGGCGGTACTACCCGGCGTGCTGCCAAAATGGTGATCGTGGATGTAGATCATCCGGAAATTGAAACCTTCATCAAGTGGAAGGCCCACGAAGAAGAAAAGGTACGGGCCCTGGGCAAGATGGGCTATGATACCTCGCTTGACGGGGAAGCCTACCAGACAGTCGCCGGACAGAATGCCAACAATTCCGTCCGTGTCAATCAGAGCTTTATGGATGCAGTCAGGAAGCTGCCAAAGGATCCGGGCCAGAAGATGAAGCTCAAGGGCCGGGTGGATGAAACCGCCGACCGCATTGTCAATGTGTCCGATATCTGGGATGAAATCAATGAAGCAGAATGGGAATGTGCAGACCCGGGTCTGCAGTTTGACGATATCTTCAATGCCTGGCATACCTGCCCGGCGGGAGCGGACGGCGACATCAACAATCCGGCCAACCGGATCAATGCCACCAATCCCTGCTCTGAATACGCATTCCTGGACAATACGGCCTGTAACCTGGCGTCGATCAACCTTTACCGGTTCTTCGATCCGGAAACCAGAAAGATCGATATCGAACGTTATTCGCATCTGGCCGGGCTGATCCAGCTGGTGCTGGAATCCTCGATTTACTGGGGTCAGTTCCCGACAGAAGATGTAGCGGAACGTTCCTGGCAGTTCCGGACCACGGGACTGGGCGTAGCCAATGTCGCTTCGGTAATCATGGCTCTGGGTTATCCCTATGATTCAGATGAAGCCAGAAACCTGATATCGGCTCTGACCGGGATTATGACCGGGCATTCCTATTATGTTTCGGCGCTGATGGCACAGAAAGCCGGTGCTTTCCCGAAATACGAAATCAACAAGCCCTATATGCAGCGGGTTATCCGCAACCATGCCAGAGTGGCAGGCGAGCTTACCGATCCCTTTGAAAACCTGGGATACAAGCCCTTTACCATCGACCACGAGCTGCTGAAAAAAATGGGCTTTGAAAACATCAGCCTGCGCGTCCGGGATGCCTGGAAGGATGCCATTGAAAGCGGCAGCCGCTTCGGCTACCGCAATGCTCAGGTGAGCGTGATTGCACCGACCGGAACCATTTCCTTTGCCATGGACTGCGGCGCAACATCGGCTGAACCCTTTTACTCCAATGTGGTCTTCAAGAAGCTGGTAGGCGGCGGATCTATGGAAATCATCAATCCGGTCGTGGAAACAGCCCTGAAGACACTGGGGTATACGCTGGAAGAATCCGCGGAAATCATAGATTTCATGATGGAAAAGGATGAAAACGGCATGCTCCGGCACAGCTCGCTGCATGGCGCGCCGCATTTGAAGCCGGAACACTACGCGGTGTTTGATACAGCCAACGAAATCAGCCCTGAAGGGCACGTACGGATGGTCGCGGCACTGACCCCGATGATCTCCGGTTCCGTCTCCAAGACGGTCAATCTGCCGGCCTCAGCCACGGTTGACGATGTGAAGCGTGTGAATCTGCTGGCCTATGTGACCGGATGCAAAGCCATCGCGATTTACCGCGACGGCTGCAAGATGATTCAGCCGCTGTCTTCCGGACAGGATCTGAAGAAGAAGGGCACCCGGCTGGAGGACCTGAGCTACGACGAGCTGCTCAAATACGCGAAGGAACACCAGAGCTCCGTTCCCATCCGCCATCGTCCGGAGGGGATGCGCATGAGCCGCACGCACTCTGCCAAGATTGACGGGATCGAGCTGTACATTACCATCGGATTTTACGAAGACGGCAAAATGGCGGAAATCTTTGTCTCCACCGATAAAGACGGGACCGTGGTCAAAGGCCTGCTGGCTTCACTGTCCAAGTCCATCTCGCACATGCTGCAGTACAATATCCCGCCGGAAAACATCTCCACCATGCTGCGGGGACAAAAATACGAACCGTCGGGTTTTGTAACCCGCCATCCCTATATCAAGTTTGCCAGCTCGATTTCCGACCTGATTTCCAAGGTCATCGACATCGAATGCGGCGACTACACCATGTGTCAGATCAAACCGGGAGAAGATGTTCAGAACCAGCCTATGCAGATGGTCCTCAATATCGGCGGCGACAATACTCCGGCAGAACCGGCACCCCAGGAAACCGCAGCTGAAGAAGCCAGACGCGACGGCGAACGCCTTTACGGAGAGGTCTGCAGTACCTGCGGCGGTGACAATATGATCCGCAACGGGACCTGCAAGGTCTGCATGGACTGCGGGACCACAACAGGGTGTTCGTGATATTCTCAATTATTTATGTTTAATAATTATACTGTTAGAAAATTTTGAGAGTATTTATGAGCGAATATAAATCAAATGAAGCAGAGATGGCTTCGTTAATCTATAAATATATAAAAGATTTGGCAGAAATAAAATATAAAGAAGAACAAAAGAGCGAACAGAGTTTACTGAAACAATCCAGTCAGTTACAACTAGTATTCTCTTTTCTGGTTGTTTTAGTATTTTCAGTTCTTCCTGTATATATTGAGTTTCATAGTAATCTGTCATTGTCTTTGGTGTGGGGGTGTGTAATTCTTATTATAGGATTTTTGATAATTAGTTTTCTTTTAGCATTATTGGCACAATGGAGATTCAAGAAAACAAATCTTGCTGATATCCCAGAGCTGAAAAAATTTATTCTCGATAATCCAGAATGGAAACAAATGCTTGATCCAGCGCATCAATGTGATCAGATAATTAATTATATGGGGAAAGTCCAGGTAGAATTAGGCCAAATTAATAAAAAAC
This sequence comes from Eubacteriaceae bacterium, assembly GCA_050945075.1. GTDB lineage: Bacteria > Bacillota > Clostridia > Eubacteriales > Eubacteriaceae > UBA7485. Next base: position 16,223 of record JBMNSG010000043.1, read on the forward strand.
GTTCAAATTATATTATGGCTTCGACAATATGTTTATTTGTTGCAGTTGCATTAATAATGGTTTTTGGTATTTATGGATGTTTTTAATAACAGAGGTTAAATGAGTAAAAAGAAACCTATTATAGTCAATCCAGGGAAGAAAATAAGTACCATACCTCTTCCAACTAAAAAAATTAGAAATAATGATATAGATAGATTTCGCGATCATAGTGAGCATAAAAGATAATTGTTTCATTATGAATTTGAGACTGTGCATAGAAAAATGGACAGTCTCTTTTTATATGTTGAAAAAGCTCATGGTTAATTTACAAATATTCTGAGTATTGATAAAATATAACCTTAAAATGCAAACGTATTACAGAAATCAGATTAATTAAGAGGAAGTCATGGCCAAAAAGAATACTGCCGATATCGGCTTT
>JBMNSG010000044.1:0-16017 GCA_050945075.1 Eubacteriaceae bacterium
CGATTATCACTGCCGGCGGAAGCCTTCCCAGCTGTATGCAGCGGATGTGGAGAACCGATAAACGCGGAGGTTATCACGCAGAATACGGTTATTCATGCATGGGTTATGAAGTGGCAGCCTGTCTGGGCGTTAAGATGGCAGAGCCGGATAATGAAGTGTATGCAGTTGTCGGTGACAGCAGCTTTCAGATGCTGCATAGTGAAATCATGACGGCAATGCAGGAAAAACAGAAGATTAACATTCTGGTTTTTGATAACTGTGGTTTTGGATGTATCAATAACCTGGAAATGACGCATGGAATCGGTTCACTGGCTACAGAATTCCGTTATACAGATGGTAAAAAGCCCTGTGGAGACCTGATTCCGGTGAACTATGCAAAGATTGGTGAAGGATATGGCCTTAAAACCTATACATGCAAAACCATCGATGAGCTGGAAGCAGCATTAAAGGATGCAAAAGAACAGGATAATGCCTGCCTCTTCGATCTGAAAGTTATTCCGAAGACCATGACAGATGGTTACGACTCCTGGTGGGATGTCGGGATCGCAACGACCTCGAACAACAAGGAAGTACAGAAAGCCTGTGATGAAGTCTTGGAAGGCAGGGAAGAAGCCAGACGTTATTAAACAGCTTATTTCAGATAAAACAGTTACAGGCGCAACGCGTCAGGGTCGGAAACGACCGGAAAGGGAATACCAGATGTCAAAAGTTTTCGGTTATCCGAAATTCAGTGACAGTGGAGAACAGATTTTAACCACTTACTACAACGATTATAAAGATATGATGATGGACATTCGAGTCTATCGCATGGCGGCCGGCACGGAACGCAATTTTGAAAAAAACGGAGAAGAAACAGCGGTTCTGCTTCTTTCCGGGAAAGTGCGTATAATCTGCGGAGATATTGACCAGGAAGTATCCCGCAAGGATGTTTTTACGGAAGGCCCCTGGTGTCTGCATATGTCAACGGGAATGGCGGTGAAGGTAATCGCCCTGGAAGATTCAGAAATTCTGGTTCAGTCCACAGAAAACGAAACAGTGTTTGACGCGAAACTATATTCACCGGAAGACGCACCATGGGGATATTCATGCAAGGGTCTTTACGGGAATACTGCTAACAGACGTGTCAATACCATCTTCGATAAGGATATTGCACCCTGGTCCAATATGGTTCTGGGAGAAGTGCTTAATGACAAAGGCAACTGGTCCGGTTACCTGCCGCATGCGCATCCGCAGCCGGAAACCTATTACTTCAAATTTGACAGACCGGAAGGTTTTGGAGCCAGCTTTGTCGGTGATGAAGTCTACAAGAGCATCGATGGCAGCTTTTCAGCAATTCCGGGTGGGAAACTTCATCCGCAGTCAGCAGCTCCGGGATTTGAAATGTATACCTGCTGGATGATCCGTCATCTGGAAGGAAATCCATGGCTCCAGACAGACCGTGTAGAAGATGAACGCTACACCTGGATGCACGATGCAGAGTTTTAGGCCGGATAATTAAACACAGGCGTAAGACAGGAACGGTTTACAGGTATTCACCAGCCGGGAGTACCTGAAATAAGGAGAAGAAAATGGCAAGAGAATTTATTGTACCGAAACAGATTATTACCGGAGCAGGTGCACTTGAACTGGCAGCCGGTGTTCTCGGGCAGATGGGCAGCAAAGCGATGATCGTGACCGACAATGTCATGATCGAGCTGGGAAACTGCGCGAAGGTTGAAAATACGCTTCAATCACAGAATATCAGCTATGTTGTGTATTCTGAAATAAACGGCGAACCTACCGACAGTATGATTGAAAAAGGTTTGTCTTTATACAGAAACGAAAAATGTGACTTTCTGATTGCACTGGGCGGCGGCAGTCCGATCGATTCGATGAAAGCCATAGGCTCGCTGGTTCATGCGGACTGCGGCATTGCGGACTATATGGGAAAGACCATTGATGTCGAAATGCCTCCGATGGTAGCCATCCCGACCACTGCCGGGACAGGATCAGAAGCGACGCAGTTTACGATCATCACAGATACGAAAAAAGATATTAAGATGCTTCTCAAAGGCGCTGTTCTGATGCCGGCGCTGGCAGTCATTGATCCTCAGTTTACCATGACGGCTCCGCCAAAGATTACCGCGGCAACGGGTCTTGATGCACTTTGCCATTCAGTAGAAGCATATACCTCAAAAAAATCCCAGGCACTCTCGGATACTTTTGCACTTTCCGCAGTCAAACGGATTTTCAGCTGGCTCCCGACTGCCTACCATAACGGCAAGGATGAAGAAGCCCGCATTCAGATGTCTATAGCAGCACTTGAAGCCGGGATTGCCTTTAATAACGCGTCCGTCACTATTATTCACGGAATGAGCAGGCCCATCGGTGCCCTGTATCACATTGCCCATGGTCTCTCTAACGCAATGCTGATGAAACAGTGCCTGGGATTTGCACTTGAAGGAACATATGAACGTTTTGGCACACTGGGACGGACGATTGGCGTTGCAGCAGACAGCGACGATGACAAAACAGCAGCTGAAAAATTCCTTCAGGCTCTCTCGGATCTCTGTTCTGAACTTGATATTCCGACTCTTGAAGAATACGGAGTCAGCAAAGCTGAATTTATGGCTTCTATTGACAAAATGGCACATGATGCCATGGATAGCGGAAGTCCGCAGAATACCATCAGAGAAATAACGGAAGAAGACGTCAAAACAATCTACCGGAATCTATGGTAAATAAGAAAACATCACGCAGTTGTACAGCCAGGAATCACAAATATATGTATAAGGTAAAGGAGTATGAAATGCTGGACAAGAACAAAGTAAAACTGGGGATCGCACCGATCGCATGGACCAACGATGACCTGCCGGATCTGGGGGCGGAAAACACATTTGAACAGTGCATTAGCGAAATGGCACTGGCCGGCTTCACCGGTTCGGAAGTAGGAAACAAGTATCCAAAGGATCCGAAAGTACTCAAAGAAGCACTGGATCTCAGAGGGATTGAAATCTGCAATCAGTGGTTTTCAACTTTTCTGATCAGCAAGCCGTTTGAACAGACCGAAAAGGAATTTATTCAGGAAATGGAATTCCTCAAAGCCATGGGCGCAAAGGTAGTCGGTGTTTCCGAACAGAGCTACAGCGTACAGGGACAGCAGGATACACCGGTTTTCGGTCATAAATACGTCATGAACGACGAAGAATGGAACAAACTGACAGATGGTCTGAACAGACTCGGGAAAATTGCGAAGGATCAGTACGAAATCAGCCTGACATTCCACCATCATATGGGTACTGTTGTCCAGGATGCTGAAGAAACAAAACGCCTGATGGACAACACCGATCCGGAATATGTAAGTCTTCTGTTCGATACCGGCCACTTTGCTTATTGCGGAGAAGATCCGCTGGAAATGGCAAAGACCTTTATAAGCAGAATCAAACATGTACATCTGAAGGATATTCGTCCTGAAATTGTTGAAAAAGTAAAAAATGAAAACCTGAGTTTTCTTGACGGGGTCAGAATGGGTGCATTTACAATCCCGGGAGAGGGCTGCATCGACTACAAGCCCATATTCAAAGTACTTGAAGACAACGGCTACGAAGGTTACATGGTTGTCGAAGCGGAACAGGATCCGGCAGTTGCCAATCCGTTCAAATATGCAAAACAGGCAAGAGCTTTTATCGCAGAAAATACCGGTCTCTGATCCGGTCAGCACCACATATTATTCCAGAACTGAAAAATAAAGAAAATCACATATAAAAGGCCGGGCGGCAGAGACCGGACCGGCCGGTGTTTAAGAAAGGGAAATCAAAATGATCAACGTAGGTATTATCGGAGCAGGAAGAATCGGCAAAGTACACGCAACCAGCATCTGCAACAAGGTTAAGGATGCAAATGTAAAGACTATCGCAGATCCGTTTATGTCAGAAGAAACAGCAGCCTGGGCAAAGGGCATGGGCATTGCTAATGCAGTGAAGGATTATCATGAAATTCTCAACGATCCTGAAATCGATGCAGTTCTGATTTGCTCTTCTACTGATACACATTCACCGATCTCTGTCGAAGCAATCAAGGCAGGAAAACATGTTTTCTGTGAAAAACCGATTGATCACGACATTAACAAGATTCAGGATGTTGTTGATGCACTTGAAGGTACAGATTTGAAATACCAGGTTGGCTTCAACCGCAGATTTGACCACAACTTTGCAGCACTTCAGAAGGCTGTTGCAGATGGCAAAATCGGTACACCGGAAATCATTAAAATCACTTCACGCGATCCCGAACCACCGTCACTTGACTATGTTAAAGTATCAGGCGGAATGTTCATGGACATGACCATTCATGATTTCGATATGGCTCGTTTCCTCTCCGGCAGCGATGCAGAAGAAGTTTATGTCCAATCAGCCGTCAATGTAGATCCGGCTATTGGAGAAGCTGGTGACGTCGACACAGCTGTTATTACGATTAAAATGAAAAACGGCGCTCTGGTGGTTATCGATAACTGCCGTCGTGCAGCATATGGTTATGACCAGAGAGCAGAAGTATTTGGCTCTAAGGGAATGGCTAAAATCGAAAATGACAGCGAATCCAATATCTCAATCAGCGGAGACAGCGACGTTCAATCTGAAAAACCACTGTTCTTCTTCCTGGAACGTTATATGGATGCTTATGCCAATGAAATCACACAGTTTGTCGATTCAATCGAAAACAACAAGCCGGCCTGCCTGAATGTCCAGGATGGTCTGGAACCGGTCCTGATGGCTATGGCAGCAAAGAAGTCTGTAGAAGAAAATCGTCCGGTCAAAATTTCAGAAATCGCAAAGTAAGACCATGGCACTAGCAAATATGAAAGACCTGATCAGACGGGCACAGGCGAATGACGCCGGCTGCGGTTCGTTCAGTGTCGGGAATATGGAAATGGTCAGGGGTGCCATCCAGGCAGCTGAAGAAATGAAGACACCGGTAATCATTCAGATTGCTGAAGTCCGTCTCAAGCATTCACCTCTGGAACTGATGGGGCCGATGATGGTCGAAGCAGCCAGAAAGGCAAAGGTGGACGTAGCCGTCCACCTTGACCATGGACTGACATTTGAAACCATTCAGAAAGCTCTGGATTACGGTTTTACCTCAGTCATGCTCGATGCTTCTAAACTCCCGTTTGAAGAAAACAAAGCCATGACCGTGAAAGTTGTTGAACTAGCCCGGAAATATGGAGCTGCTGTCGAAGCAGAACTCGGTATGGTAGGCGGCAGTGAAGATGGCAGTGAAAAGAACGCTGTCAGATTTACAAGCCCTGCTGAAGCTGAAGAATTCTGCAGAGAAACAGGCATTGATGCACTCGCAGTTGCCATTGGAAATGCACACGGAAATTATGCAGTCACACCGCAGCTGGCATTTGATGTGCTAAAAAAAATAAACAGCCGGACTGATGTCCCGCTTGTTCTTCACGGCGGCAGCGGTATCAGCGATGAGGATTTCAGACACGCAATAGCGCTCGGAATCGGTAAGGTCAATATAGCTACAGCAAGCTTTAACAGCCTGACCAGATTTGCAGAAGATTACCTGACTTCAGATGGAAGCCACGATTACTTTGGTCTGAATGAAGCGATGACTGCCGGTACGTATGAAAATATCAAACGTCATATTCAGGTCTTTAATGAACCCTGGATTCAGGAAATTTAAAATCACTGTATTGTGATGCTGGAGGAACCATTGATACTGTTCTTTCTGTAAAGATTTGTAAATAGCACGCACGAGTGATACATTTAACTAAACACTTAAATATACATTAAATGGAAATGTGCTTTTTTAAAACGAATTTTACGAAAGGACAGAAAATGGCAGCAACAATACAACAGATCGCAGACATTGCAGGCGTTTCGCGGGGTACAGTGGACAGAGCGATTAATGACAGGGGCAGGGTCAATCCGGAGGTCCGGGAAAAGATCCTGACTATTGCAAGAGAAATCGGCTACAAACCCAAACATCCCAGGGGTGCAGCTGTTCTTCAGGACAGGGGACGAAAAATCGGCGTGATTACGCAGCTTAAAGGTTCCTCGTTTATGAACAACATCAACCAGGGAATTCATGACGCCGGAGAACTGCTTGACAAGCTGAATATAAAGCTCGTGATTCGTGAAAACGAAGGTGTGGATGCGGATCAGCAGATCCGTGCTCTGGATGAACTGGCCCAGCAGGACATCGATGCGCTGGCGATTATGCCCGCGGATGATGAACGGGTCAGGGCCAGATTGAACGAGCTGGCAGATGAAAAACAGATCCCGGTTGTAACCTTCAATGCAGATCTGGCCGGAAGCGGACGCAGATGCTTTATCGGCCTGGATAATATTCAAAGCGGCAGAACGGCTGCAGGGCTGATGGCGATGATGCTCCAGGGAAAAGGAAAAGTCCTGGCGATTACCGGCTATTTCAGCAACAGTGTTAACAGTGAACGAATCGATGGTTTTACAGACGAACTGAGGAAGTCTTATCCGGAAATCAGTCTGATTGGTGTTCACAGCAGCTTTGACAGAAAAGAAGAAGTCGAAAAAATAATTGTCAACAATATGACTATGTTTCCCGATCTTTCCGGGATTCTGATCGGTTCAGCAGGTCAGGCCGGTGTAAAAGCCGCCCTGGACAAGCTGAAGCCGGAGAAAAGACCATGCATCATCATCTACGATATTACACGTACCAACATAGGCATACTGGATGACGGTTATGTGGATTTCCTGATTGATCAGGACGGTTATTCCCAGGGCTATCAGGCCTGTAAAATGCTGGCGGATATTCTCCGCGAAAACAGCGAGCCGGAAAGCGACCGCCTTTATACGGAAATCAGGATCAAAACAAAATATAATATTTCACGCGAAGAAGCGGAGAGAGTGGGCGCGCCGGAATCACACGATACGGCAGGCTGAAGCTGAAAACGGAATTTTCCCGCGGTGCAGGAACTTTGAACGGGTCTGCACCGGGGTCCATCCGGAGATAAAAACTGTCAGAGACAGTATTCTGTATCATCCTTCAGTAATAGTACCATACTTCTCCAGAATCAGCAGTGGCTGCATTGTTGATTGTAAACCATAACAGTCAGCTCTCAGGCTGATTCACGAAAAACGCCACACGGCGGTTCCACAGGAGAAAAAATGGATAACGATTTATCAATCAAACAGAAAGAACAGGAAGTACCGAAATCTGAGCGGCTTTCTGTAACAGAAAAACTCGCATACGGCAGCGGTGATATGGCCTGCAATATCGTATTTGGCATGATTTCCTCACTGCTGACACTGTTTTATACAGATTATGCAGGTGTTGCACCGACTATTATCGGGATGGTATTCCTGATTTCACGATGCTTTGACGGCGTATCGGACGTAGTCATGGGATTCATTGTCGAAAAAACAAAATCCAAATACGGCCAGTCAAGGCCCTGGATTATCCGGATGGCTATTCCTTATGCAATCAGTGCAGTACTGCTGTTTACGGTTCCGCAGACAACTGGTTTCATGCAGGGTCTGTATATCTTCGTAACTTACAATCTCTGTACTACAGTCTGCTATACGGCCCTGAACCTCCCTTACGGCAGTCTTTCCACCATGATGACCCGCAGCTCCGAAGAACGCGGAATGCTTTCTATTTTCAGAATGGCCATGTCGCCGTTCGGACGTATTCTTTCAGTTTCATTTACCCTCCCTGTAGTGAAACTGTTCGGAAACGACCAGATGGCATGGGCCAAGACCATGGGGATCTGGGCGGTTGTTGCTGTTGCTCTGCTGGTTTTCTGCTTTGCACAGTGCAAGGAAACCGTTGAAATTCCGGCCCGTAAAAAGATTGACAAAACACCTCTTAAAATCGCACTCAAGGCTCTGGCTACCAATCAGTATTTCTGGGCCGGCCTGATCCTCTGGATGATCCAGAGCTGTATGGCAGGTCTTACCGGAACCGTCCTTCCGTATTACACGAAATATATTTTCAACAATGACAATCTGTATAGTTATCTGTTCCTGGCTGAAACACTGACCATGATCGCAACCACATTCTTAAGCCCGTGGCTTCTCCGCAAAATGGGTAAGCGCAACATGTCACTGGCAGGTGTTTTCCTGGCTCTGGCCGGACAGCTGATCTATATGATCAATCCCTACAGCTATTCAATGGTTATGATGAGCTGTATTGTCAGAGGCCTGGGCATGGCACCATTTGCTTCGGTTGTTTTCGCCATGATCGGTGATGCTGTTGAATTCGGACAGTGGAAAACACATCTGAGACAGGAAAGCCTGATCTTTGCCGGCGGTTCAGTAGGAACCAAGGTTGGCTCCGGAGTCATTGCAGCGATTATCACAGGAATGATGTCAATGGCAGGTTATGTGACATCGACCAGCGGTGTTGCTGTTCAGTCGCAGTCGGTTCTGAATACCATCGTAAATCTCTATAAATTTGGACCCTTAATTGCTTACGCGATTCTGATCATCGTTCTGCTGATTTACAAGCTGGACAAAATGTATCCGCAGATCATGCAGGATCTGGCAGAAAGAGAAGGACGCGGAGAACTTTAAACAGAATTGTTTTCTCCTGTTTCCAGTTTTAATCCATTGTATTCTACCAGGAACTTGAACCTTCAGGTTCCTGCGTTAAAATGACAATAAGACGAACAGGAAAAAGATATCCGATACGAGATTTAAAGGAGAAAACCAGTGAGTAAAAATATTATTGTCTTAAACGGAAGCCCCAGGAAGAAAGGCAATACTGCCGCGCTTATCAGCGCCTTTAAAAAAGGAGCCGAGGCGTCCGGGAATACGGTCACTGTTTTTGATCTGGACAGTATGAACATCAATGGCTGTAAAGGCTGTTACGGAGGCGGGAAGGATCCCGAAAGCCCCTGTGTTCAGAAAGATGATATGGATCTGATCTATCCGGTTTATAAAGCCGCAGATGTCATTGTCCTGGCTTCACCGCTGTATTACTGGAATCTGAGCGGTCAGTTATTTACCGCCATTAATCGTTTGTTTGCGGTCGCAGAATGCGAACCGGGTCTGAAAAATCCGGAGCTGGACAGTGTTTTGCTTATGGCAGCCCAGGGACACGCATTTGAAGACTGTATTACCTATTACGATCATCTGGCAGACCATCTGGGCTGGCACGATTGTGGTAAAGTCCTCTGTGGCGGCGTCTTAAAAGTCGGAGATATCAAAGGCAGCGAAAAACTGAATGAAGCTGAACAGCTTGGGAAATCCATCGGATAAGGTATGTGCACCTCAGTTCATGGAGAAGAAATGAAGATGTTCAGATGGATGATTGATTTGTCACAGTACAATGGATCGCCAAACCGTATAAAAATGTTTTACGTGCTAAAAAAATGCCGGTCAGATGACCGGCGTTTTTTATTTGTGTAAAACAGATCCTGCGGATTTCATGACGTAATAAACTCAATGAACATATTTTCCGGAGTACCTTTTCGATACTCTTTTTTTGATGCTATATATACCGGAAGCGGCACACATGGATCCAGTGAAACAGTGGCAATATTTCTGTGGTTAAATATTTTCAGATTGCTTTTGGCCAGTAAACTGATTCCTTCTCCACCGGAAACGGCTCCGATAATCGTTTCTGTCCGGGCTGTTCGAATAACGTTCGGTTTGATCTTTTCTTCCTGAAAGAGTTTTAAACAGAGCTGATGAATCGAGGTATAGGGATTCATCAGAATAAATGCTTCGTCAGCGAGGTCCTGTAAGCTGATTTTTTTTGATGGCAGGGTCTGTTTAACCAGGGGATGATCGACAGGAAGTATACATACCAGTTCATCCTGGATTAACAGATGAGTGACATAGTTTCTCAGATGCAGGTTCTCTTCACGCATAATGATGAAATCATACTGGTCCGCTTCAAACCGGTTGATTAAAACAGTTTCTTCTGCTTCTTCAATCTTCACAGCAATTTCAGGATGCAGTTCCTGAAATTTCCTTAAACGCAAATCCAGATGGTATTGTGCCAGAATGGGCAGGGTTCCAATCCGGATCATTTTTGTCTGTTGAGCATGACACATACGCATTTTTCCGAGCATGTCATGATAAGACCTGCTCAAAGCCAGCGCTTCCTGATAAAACAGTTTCCCGGCTTCCGTCAGTGTCGTTGTCCGGTGGCTGCGGATCAGAAGCGGTATATCGAGTTCACGTTCCAGCTTAATAATCTGCTTGGACAGTGAAGACTGGGTGATATGCAGGCTTTCTGCCGCATCATAAAAGTTTTCGTTTTCCACTACAGCAATAAAACAGTCTAATTGTTCGAAGGTCATTTTCTGTATCTTTTCACAATGTATTCAAAAAACGAATCGATTCCGACAGCCAATGATTCCAATATGGAATCAATTGTAACATAAGTAGAATTGATTGGTTAAAGAATACCTGATAATTTAGAACCAAGGAAAACATCAAGAGGGGAGAAAACAGAATGGCACATAAAATAAATGATTTGAGAAGTGCACTGGACGTGTTAAAAACACTTCCGGGCCAGCTGATCGAGACGGATGTGCCGGTGGAGCCAATGGCGGAGCTTTCCGGAGTTTACCGTCATGTCGGAGCCGGGGGGACGGTTATGCGTCCGACAAAAGAAGGACCCGCAATGCTTTTCAATCAGGTAAAGGGGCATCCTGATGCAAAGGTTGCGATTGGTGTTCTTGCAAGCCGCAGCCGGGTTGCGGAGCTTTTAAATGCCAGGCCGGAAGATTTGGGCAAACTGCTTTATCGTAGTGTGGATCATCCGCTGCCTCCTGTTTTAACAGAGCAGGAACCGTTGTGTCAGCAGGTGGTACATCTTGCTGCAGAGAAAGATTTTGATTTGAACCGGCTGGTGCCGGCGCCCACGAATACACCGGATGACGCCGGCCCGTATATTACGCTGGGCATGTGTTACGCCAGTCATCCGGATACAGGACGGAGCGATGTCACGATTCACCGCCTGTGCATTCAGGGGAAAGACGAGTTGTCCATCTTCTTTACACCGGGAGCCCGCCATATTGGTGCAATGGCAGACCGGGCCGAAGAACTGGGACAGAAACTTCCGATTTCCATAAGCATCGGCGTGGATCCGGCGATTGAAATCGGGTCGTGTTTTGAACCGCCAACCACACCCATGGGGTATGACGAGCTCGCGGTCGCAGGGGCGCTGCGGGGGGAACCGGTGGAACTCTGCAGCTGCCTGACTGTTCAGGAGAGAGCCATTGCCAATGCAGAATATGTAATTGAAGGAGAAGTCATTCCAAGAGTGCGGGTTCAGGAGGATCAGAACAGTCATACCGGCTATGCCATGCCGGAGTTTCCGGGCTATACAGGGCCGGCAAGTGATGCGTGCAGGCTTATTAAAGTAACGGCGGTCACACACCGCCTGAATCCGATTATGCAGACCTGTATCGGCCCCAGCGAGGAACATGTCTCCATGGCCGGGATTCCCACAGAGGCAAGTATTTACGGGATGGTGGAAAAGGCAATGCCGGGAAGACTTCAGAATGTTTACTGTGCATCGGCCGGAGGCGGTAAATATATGGCCGTTCTGCATTTTCAGAAGAAGACAGCCAGTGACGAAGGCAGGCAGAGACAGGCAGCGCTGCTCGCTTTTTCGGTATTCAGTGAATTGAAGCATATCTATCTTGTAGATGAAGATGTGGACTGTTTTGATATGAATGATGTCCTGTGGGCGATGAATACCAGGTTTCAGGGAGACCGCGATATCATCACGATTCCCGGAGTACGGTGTCATCCGCTGGATCCGTCAAATGATCCTGCTTATTCTCCGAGCATCATTGATCCTGGTATTGCATGCAAGACTATCTTTGACTGCACGGTCCCGTATGGATTAAAGGAACAGTTTCAGCGTGCCCGCTTTATGGAGGTGGATCCGGAACTATGGACAAAAGCATGAATAAAGAACGGATTATTGTCGCGGCAACCGGCGCCAGTGGTATGCCCATCCTGAAAAAATGTCTGGAACTGATTCGGGAAGACGGACGCTTTGAAACAGGCCTGATCATGAGTGACAGTGCCCGGCTGACTATGAAATACGAGCTGGAGGAATCGGCAGATGAAATCAGGGATCTTGCGGATGAGCTGTTTGATGTAAGAGAAATCGGGGCAGGGCCTGCCAGTGGTTCCTATAAAGTCAAAGGAATGCTTATCGTTCCCTGCAGTATGAAGACCATCGCCGGCATCTGCAGCGGTTATGCAGACAATTTGATTCTCCGTGCAGCCGATGTTGAGATAAAAGAACATCGTCCGCTGGTACTGGCAGCCAGAGAAACACCGCTCAGTGCCATTCATTTAAGGAATATGCAGGAACTGGCGCGGCTGTCTGAAGTTCGTATTATTCCGCCGATGATGACTTTCTATCAAAAACCGAAGCAGATTGATGACATGGTTTATCATATTGCCGCAAAGCTGCTGGAACCCTTCGGTATTGAAGCGAAAGAGTACTGCCGATGGAATGGATAGTTCAGAGGAACCTTTCGTTTTCCAGTCTGCGTGCAGAGATGAAACAGATCGGCCGGGATTTTCAGATTACAGTTGAAGGAGGAGAAAAACCACATATCGGCTGCGTGGTACTGGCAGTACCCAGACCGTCATTAAAAGACAGCAGCCAGACAAGCTGCACATCTTCTGTGATCAATCTCACAGGACACAAGGAGGAAGCAGTCTGCAGAATACTGGCAGAACAAGTAGCCAGCGCAAAAAATGCAACAGTGATCTGTACAGGGGGATTTCATATAGATCATATTTCAGAAGAACAATTGTCAGAAGTAATCAGAGCAGCAAATGAGATTGCCGGAGAACTTGTCTGTAAAAAAACGGATTCAATTAAGGGGGAGAAAAATGGATTATAAGGTTACTGCAAAAGAGATCCTGGAGGCAGCAGGGGGCCAGGAGAATATTTCCCGTGCTTTTCACTGTGCAACAAGACTTCGTCTGGAACTGAAAGATGTTAAAAGTGCAGACAGAAACAGAATTGAATCAATAAGCGGGATTGCGGGGACAAATGTGGCTGGAAACCAGCTGCAGGTTATTATCGGGACGGATGTAGCCAACGTTTATAATGAACTGGATAAAATAACCAGTCATTTCGCTTCAGAAGAAGACGGAAACAGAGACGGCAAAGAAAAAGAAGGAATTATTTCAATTATTGCCGGTATTTTCACACCGATTATTTCAGCTATTATAGCAGGCGGGATGATTAAAGCCATTCTGGCACTGCTGGTCGCTTTTTCGCTTATTAATAAAGATGGTCAGAATTACGCGATCTTAAGCCTGATTGGAGACGCGCCGTTTTATTTCCTGCCGTTCCTGGTCGGGTACACTTCATCAAAAAAATTCCATACCAACACATTGATTTCCATGACACTGGCTGGTGTGCTTCTGTATCCTTCGTTAAGTACGCTTTTCGCGGATGGTGCAAGCGTAACATTCCTGGGAATTCCCGTTATGAACGCTACTTATTCATCCTCTGTAATACCGATTATTCTGACTGTATGGCTCCAGTCCTATCTTGAAAAAGGCCTGGAACATATCTGGAAACCGGTTCGGTCGATTCTAAAACCGACCTTAACACTTCTGATCCTTGCACCTGTAATGCTGGTTGCCATCGGACCGCTCGGCACCTGGTGCGGGAACCTGCTGGCAGGCGGACTGACCTGGATTGACAGTGTGGTTCCGTGGCTGCCGCCTGTGCTGATGGGTGCCTTCGCTCCGCTTATCATTATGACCGGCATGCATTATTCACTGATTCCTCTTGCAGTATCTCAGGTTACAACATTGGGATACATCACCATTGATTTACCGGGAATGCTGGCAGCTAATATTGCCCAGGGGGCAGCTGCCTTATGTGTGGCAGTGAAATCTCGTTCTGAAAAGACTAAGGAAATCGCATATTCCAGCGGATTCACAGCTGTACTGGGAATCACCGAACCGGCTATGTACGGTGTAAATCTGAAGTATAAAAGACCTTTTATCGGAGCTATGATCGGTGGTGCTGCAGGTGGTCTGTTCGCAGGCTTCAGCGGCCTGCGCTGTTATGCACCCGGTACACCGGGACTGGCAACACTGCCCCTTTTCCTGGGCGGGGATGATCCGATCGGCAATATCATCAAAGCGCTGATCACCGTAGCGATTGCATTTGTAGTTTCATTTATCGCGACATGGTTCCTGGGTTTTGACGAAAAACCTGCGGATGAACAAAAGGAAACTGCATGAGTTTTCAAAAAGACTTTTTATGGGGCGGTGCCAGTGCAGCCATCCAGTACGAAGGAGGATGGGATCTGGGTGGAAGAGGACCTTCCAATGTAGACAGGATCCCGTCCGGAATGAATCGAAGTAAAATTGCCACAGGCGAAATGGATTATCATTTCGCCCCGGCAGATGCAGAATATCCTTCGCATGATGCTGTCGATATGTATCATCACTGGAAAGAGGATATCGCGCTAATGGCAGAAATGGGATTTAAGTGTTACCGGTTTTCCATATCCTGGTCACGGATCTATCCGACAGGAGAAGAAGATATCCCGAATGAAGAAGGCCTGCAGTTTTATGAAGACTTTATTCACGAGCTCAGACTCAATGATATCGAACCTGTCGTAACAATCTGTCATTTTGACATGCCTGTTGCACTTTGTGAGAAATACGGTTCATGGAGAGACAGAAAACTGATTGACCTGTATTTAAAATACTGTAATACGATCTTCAGCAGATATCGCAGGCAGGTGAAATACTGGCTTACCTTCAATGAGATTAATATGCTTATGCATATGCCCTTTCTGGGGGCAGGTATCAGTTTCAGGGAGAATGAAAACCGAGATCAGGTATTGTATCAGGCAGCACACCATCAGCTGGTGGCTTCTGCGCTGGCAACAAAGCTGTGTCACCAGACAGATCCTGAGAATAAAGTGGGATGCATGCTGGCCGGCGGTCAGTTTTATCCATACAGCTGCCGTCCGGAAGATGTGTGGGATGCCATGGAAAAGGATCGCGACAACTACTTTTTTATTGATGTCCAGTCACGCGGAGCTTATCCGGATTATGCAAAAAAGAAGATGGAACGGGCTGGTGTCTGCCTGAAAATGGAAGATGGGGATGAAGTGGTTTTGAAGGAAAATACCGTGGACTTCATCTCGTTCAGCTATTACACCTCCAGGCTTACAGGGACAGCTTCACAGACGGCAGAAACAACGGATGGCAATGTGATACAAAGCCTGAAGAATCCATATCTTGAATCAAGTGAGTGGGGCTGGCAGATCGATCCCCTGGGATTAAGAATTACACTGAACAGTCTTTATGATCGATATCAGAAGCCTCTGTTTATTGTAGAAAACGGCCTTGGTGCCATGGATACGATTGAAGAAGACGGGACCATTCGGGATCATGGAAGAATTGACTACCTTCGTCGGCATATTCTGGCTGTAAAAGACGCGGTAGAAAAAGACGGGGTACCTGTAACAGGTTATACAGCGTGGGGTTGTATAGATTTAGTGTCTGCTGCCAGTGGCCAGATGAGCAAGCGATATGGATTTGTTCACGTTGACAGAGACGATGCGGGAAACGGGGACTTTAAACGGCGCCGGAAACAATCATTCTACTGGTATCAAAAGGTCATTCAATCCAACGGGGAAATCGTTGAGGATTAAGCGGATCGCCTCAGAAGAATAATGGGAGACATAAGTTTCACCGGCAGCATAATCTAAAATGATTATGCTGCTTTTTTATGCTTTTCAAGTATACCCTGCCATAAATCATAAGTATTAGACATAAGCGGCGGATTATATTCTAATAGAATCAGAGATGTGTACATGGAGCTTCGACTGGTGTAAATAATCAGATCACAGGTAGAAATGTCAGGTCTTGTTTTCAGATAAGGTGAGGGAAGATAATGGAAGAACTGGGAAAGAATATCAGAAAATTTGGTTTCGGACTGATGCGTCTGCCGCAGAAAGACGACAAGATCGATATCGATCAGGTCAAGGTAATGGTGGATGAATTCATGGCTGCCGGGTTCACGTATTTT
>JBMNSG010000045.1:0-16006 GCA_050945075.1 Eubacteriaceae bacterium
CTTTGAAACAATCCTGGACCTTGACTGTGGTACCGGACTGCTGCTCGAACAGTTATTCGAAAAGTGTCCGAATATCAAGGCCTACGCCTTTGACTATTCTCTGGACCGGCTGAAAAAAGCCAGGAAAAGACTGGCCGGTACCAATACCGAATTCGAATTCGGACAGGCGATTAATCTGCCCTATCTGGATAATTCATTCGATATTGTGGTAAGCACCACTTCATTCCACCACTACAAACAGCCGGAAAAAGTCATGTCGGAGGTACGTCGCGTGCTTAAATCAGGCGGTCTGTTCGTCATCTGCGATACCTACCTGAATTCGACACTGCGTTATCTCAATTTAATGGCCAGACCGCTCAATGAAGTGGCGGATATGGCTCTTTACTCCAAAAAACAGATCTGGCAGATGCTCAACGCCACCGGATTTACCGGTGTTCAGTGGCGATTGCTCAACAAATATGCTTATCTGGTCAAAGCCACAGCTGCAGAAATGCCGCTTATTGAAGAATTCTGACAAATTTGCAATCCCCGGAACACAACAAGCCGGACGGCCTGTCATCTCTGACAAACTGTCCGGCTTGTTTTCTGTCTCATTGCCAATCAGAATTCTTCGTGTTTGAATAGTTCCATATCAATTTCCAGCGAAGTCATAATCTGGCGAAGTGCTTCACCAATCGATTCCAGGTAAACCAGACGCTGTTCATCAATCGGATCTTTATCCGCTTCTTCATCCGACTGTTTATTTACCTGCCGCAGTTCACGAATTGCCTGCTCATAGAGCCGCTGTTTTTCCTGATCCAGCTGTTTGCTTTTTCTGTGGTTTAGAATGCCGAGACCCGCGATAGCAAAAGCAGCAACCGGTGCTGCTGCAACATCTTTGATCATAGAAGCACTGCTGACTACCGGTGCATCGACTTCGTCCGTATTATCCGACTGGGCAATACGGGTAAGTACATTGCGGATACTGCTGGTCTTAATCGTGCGTTTCCTGTCCGCAATCCCATCCGCTGCTTCTCTGACAATACGTTTGACCGGTACCAGAGAATCAAAATCGGGATAGGATATTCCGTTCTTATGATGTGTGTATTTGCTCATGATAACAACTCCATGGTTTTATTATACCCTTTCTTCCTCACGTAAGATGCACGGGATACAAAACGGCCGGACCTTTACAATTGAATCATTATCAGTAATGATAGAAAATGTAATAAAATCAGTTTACACAACCGGTTCCGGTTTTAAAAAGGAGATATTCATGAAAGCAGATAACCATATACATACTATATTCAGTGACGATTCTGACTGTCCGATGGAAGACATGGTCAAACGAGGTATTGACCTGGGCCTGAATGAAATGACTTTCACCGATCATGTCGACTATGGTGTCAAGGATGAAGAGAACTGCCAGTACGATCAGTATTTCGATGAAACAGCCCGGCTGTCGGAAAAATATGGAGACCGTATCTGTATCAAAACCGGGATAGAATTCGGGATGCAGAAAGAATATATTGAAGAATTCCAGAGAGATTTTGATACCCACCCGTTTGATTTTGTCATCCTGAGCAATCACCAGATCGGCAATCAGGAATTCTGGACGGGTGAGTATCAAAGGGGAAAAACTCAGGATCAGATCAACAGAGGTTATTACGAAGCGATCCTGGAAGTCATGAAGCTTTATCACGATTATTCAGTACTGGGACATCTGGATATGATCAAACGCTATGATAATTACGGCGAATATCCGGATGAAAAGGTCATGGATCTGATTGATGCCATTCTCAGACAGGTCATTGCCGATGGCAAAGGCATCGAAGTCAACACCTCCTGTTTTCATTACGGCCTGAGTGATCTGACGCCTTCTCGGAATATTCTGAAACGGTACCATGAACTGGGCGGAAAAATCATCACGATCGGTTCAGATGCACATGCCACCGAATATCTGGCAGACCATATCGATTATGTGAAAGACGAATTGAAAAAGCTCGGGTACGATGAATTCTGCACCTTCAGTCAGATGAATCCAGAATTTCATCCGCTGTAATGCATCAGGAAACGAGCAGGCCAAACAAAAGCCGGAACAATTTATGTTCCGGCTTTTGTGTTCTTTTTTATAGAACAGTCTCTGTTAAATTGTAGTTTTCGGAGAACCAGTTTATAATACCTGATAATACAGACAGATATCTTCGTAATGCCCGTCCTTCATTCTGAATCCTTCAGGAACTGTCCCGAGCAGTTCAAATCCCAGCCGTTCATACAAATGCCTTGCATGAATATTGGAGTCGACAACGGCATTAAACTGAAGCACTTTGAAACCCAGCGTTTTTCCCTGAATCAGACAATCCCTGACCAGTTTTTCACCAATATGAAGCCCTCTGCTCTCTGAACTGACAGCAAAGCTGGCATTTGCCAGATGACCGCACCGCCCGACATTATTGGGATGAAGAATATACAGTCCATATATTTTTCCGCTGTCACTGTCTTCTGCTACGCCACAGTAGCTCTGACCGCCGAAGAAAGGTGCTGCTGTTTCACTGTCCAGCCCCTCTTCCTGAGGGAAGGCAATCCCTTCTTCAACGACTTCGTTCCAGATACGGGTCATTGCCGGCAAATCGCATTCTTTATACTGTCTGATTTGAATATTCATAATTTCCTTTCATATTGACTAAACCGATACTGAACGAATGGAATCCGCTCAATATTTCATTCAATCATCTGTCCATTATTTTCTGATTGCAGGAATCTGCAGTAAAACCACAGCTGCCCTGATTTATTCATTCCGCCTTCTATCATAACCCGGAATAGCGAATCCATCACAACTTTCCCGATTCCTTTCCCTGACTTTCCAAATCTTCATTAACTTTCAGCACCTGCGTGTTACAATCGTTCACAAGAGCTGCAGAATCATTTTACGCTGCGCCATGGAGGTCAGTATGACAGTCAGAGAAAAATACAATCCGGCCCTGCCGGGCAGGATCAGACAAAATGAACGAATTGAAAATTATAAAGGAATTGATATTCTGGTTAAACCGATTCCTGAAGGCGGAAAACCGGGGGATATGGATCCGCGCCTGTTTAAAGCCATGTGGTTCATGCCGTTTATTGCACCTTTTATGCCCAAACCAGATCCGGATCAGACCGCAGAAGAAAAAATGGTGCCGCTTCGGAAAATGTTCCGTGAATACTCCGGAACCTATATGGCAGATAAAGATATTGCCTATACAACGGTTCATATAACTAGTACCGATGATTACCAGCTGCCCATCAGGATCTATAAGCGAGAATTTTCCGGCAGTGATCTGCCAGTTCTTATTTATTTTCATGGCGGCGGCTTTTTCGGCGGCAGTATGGATGTTGTCGAACAGCTTTGCAAAATGATCGTTCAAAAGACTGACTGTGTTGTACTGAATGTCGGATACCGTCTGTGTCCGGAGCACCATTATCCGCAGCCGTTTGAAGACGCCTGGGCTGCAGTACTCTGGGCACGGTTGAACGCACGCGCATTAGGGGGTGATCCTGAAAAGCTGTCCGTTGGTGGAGACAGTGCCGGCGGTACACTGGCTGCCGATGTTGCCATGCGTTCGAGAGATCAGGGTTCTGACAGAATCAAACTGCAGGTTTTGCTTTATCCTTCCGTAAACCTGTCACGCAGAGAAACCCGGTTTTATCATGGGGTTGATCCCGATAAATTCCGCCGCAGTCTCCGCTGTTCAATGGCAATAGGATTTCTGACCTCGATGATGAACAATCTGCTGGATGATCCCGGTTTAATTGACGACATCTACCTGCAGGGATATACCACACTGGACGACCCCTGTATCTCTCCGCTGCTCGGAGATTTTAAAAATCTGCCGCCCACCCTGCTGGCGTTCGGCGAACATGATATCCTGGCCTTTGAAGATTTCGCCTACGCCCGTGCCGCGACAAATGCCGGTAACAAGATTAAAACCATTGTTTACGAAGGTCTCAGTCATGGTTTCGCGGATCAGATCGGAGCTTTACCCCAGGCTGAAGACTGTGCTGAAGAAATACCAATGGCTATACAAAAAATTCTGAAATAAAAAAAGCCCCCGGGGGCTTTTTTTATCTGACTTTTTCTCTGAACCTGCTGATCTGTTTATCTGCTTTCAGTAATTTCATTCATCCGGGCACTACGACTGGTGATCAGTGTTCCCACCAGTGCCGCCAGAACCTGCTGGAAAAGCGTGCCGATCATCACGGGGAACATGACTTCAGCAGGAAAATACTGCGCGGCAATAACCGCTCCAGCAGAAATATTCCGGAGACCACTGTTGTAGAGAACCGTTACCGTATTTTCAGGATTCTGGTGGATCAGCCTGGAAACAGCCCAGGCAATCAGATACCCTGTGATCGCAAGCAGCAGAATACAAAGCGCTGTCAGGATGAGCTGAGCATTCAGATTCTTCACAAAAGAAGCGATCCGTGTAGAGTTGATGGTGACCACGCCGATCAGTGCCAGCTTTGCAAAAGGCGCCAGATTGGGTTTGAGCGTTTTAGCAACACGCCCCTTTGTATACTGATTCAGGCTGATGGCACAGAGTGCCGGGATGGCGATCATAAAGACCAGCTGCTGCATCATCCCCCACGGCGACATTTCCACACTGCTGCCCAGCAGCAGATTTAACATAAACGGCACCAGAAACGGAGAGACAAGCGTATCGAGCACGATTATCGAGAGTGCCAGGGACTGATTTCCTTGGTAAATCCCCACCCAGGTCAGACTGACAATCCCGGTCGGTACCAGAAATTCCAGGACAATCCCGGTGACAAGATTCATATTATTTCCAAAAAAGGTCAGCCCGGCAGCAAGTGCCACCAGCGGCATGACCAGATGCAGAATAAGCATAACCGCTATAAGCGGCAGCGGGTGCGAAGCAACGCGGCGAATATCTCCGAAATCCGATCCCAGGCTTCCCTGAAAGGTCATAAAAGCGAATAACCACGGCACCAGTGCTGATGCATTCTGAAGCCAGGACGCACAGAGAATACCCACCACCAGACAGGTCGGTGTTACAAATGCCATATTTCGTTCAATAAACGCGTTAAAACGCAACAGCTGCTGCATGATAGTCCTTCTGAATCCTGGCGTATTGCCGTCGAATTGAAAATATCAGTATTCTCAACCATATTTCCTATCTTTTATTATGACACTTTTTTCACGCATTGAAACAAAATGTAAACTGACCGCCTCTGGAATCCGATTGCAGGATTCATTTTTCAGTGAGCGTAAGACTCTGCAAGGTACAGGGACTGCTGTTTGTCTGATAGCGCAGAACCTGGGCATACACAGTCAGTGAACTGGTTCCGGAACCAGTCGTAAACTCAATGCTTTTTACGCCGTCTGCCGTACTCGTATCATGCAGATTGCTGTACCTGGCGTTATAGTCCCGGACCCCGAATTCAATTTCAGAACCAGAAGACAGAACATCTGCAGTCAGAACATAGGTCGTGTTGGGTTTTACCTGTACCTTTTGACAGCAGGTATCTGTATCGCTGCCACTGGCCAGTAACACGCAGTCTTTGCCTGATGCGGCACTTCCGCTTAATATCCATCCGTTGATTCCATCTGTAAAATTGCCATTAACAAGCAGATTCGTCGAAGCGGTTTCAGAACCACCCGTATCTCCACCGGTCGTTCCCCCGCTTCCTGTATCTGTACTCCCGCCGCTTTCTGATCCTCCTGTCTGACTGCCGTCTCCGCTTACATCACCGCTTCCACCCTGATGATCTGTATCCGGGGATGTCTGTCCCGTACCTTCGGTGAGCGATACTTTGCTGATTGAAGCACTATCTGTGTTCGTTTGATATCGCAGGACCTGGAAATAAACCGTAACCTCACGAATCCAGGACGCCGTCGTAAACGTCAGTTTTACATTTCCATCAGCATCGGCTGTCTGGCTGAGTTCCGTGTAACGCCCGTTATAATCACGAACTCCGTATTGAACGATTGCTCCCGGTGTTGTAATCCCAGCCTGTAAAGTGTAAGTTGTCGAGGGCTTGACGGTGACTGTCTGAGTCATGCTGTCCGTATCACTTCCACTCGCCAGCAGAACACAGTCTTTTCCGGCTGCTGCACCGCCGCTGAGTGTCCAGCCGCTGCTTCCGTCCGTGAAATCACCATTGGTAATCAGATTTGTTGAACTGGTTTCTGAACCACTTGTATCTCCGCCGGTCGTTCCTCCGCTTTCCGAACCGCCTTCTCCTTTATCTCCGGTTCCACCTGAAGTTCCGGGATTCTCCGGTTCCGTTACGACTGCCCAGCCGTCATTCGGAAAGCTTTCATGTTGTTCAGTATCCCCGGATTCATGAAACGGTGTAATTTTGACTGAATCTATTTCAAAAGCAGTAGTATCAAAATCCGGTGTACCGGCCCAGCCGTTCGGGAACCACAGTCCCAGCCACAGTCTGCTTTTATTTGTCGGGATATTGGTCGTTGAACGATAGGTCAGAACACCGTCAAAGTAAAATTCCACGCAGGGTTCCACTCCGTCATCACCGGTATGCCAGTCAAAACGATAAGTGTGGTACTGCCCGTCATTCTGAGCTGTTCCGATATCCGTATAATGTGTCGTTTCTTCAGAATTGTTTTCGCCAATCCAGGTATTGCATAGCGCATAGTTAAAGCTCTGGTCCACGTGTGCTGCATTTGGCCTGCCCGGCATCTCAATGTCTATTTCATGATTGACAGCATAATAGTCATTTCCGCCAACCGGCATCTTTTTATAGAGTGCATCACCCGGATAATATTCTTCATATTCAAAGGTCCACATTGCAGAACAGGCACCGAGTTCCGGAGAAATCTTCGCTGTAATTTCATAGCTTCCGGATCCATAATAGTCTTTGGTTGCGATTGCTGCCCCGGTCCGTTTTCCATCCGTCCTGACAGATCCATCTTTATTGATACCTTTCAAATTACCGGTATACAGATTTCCGTTTCCAGTCAGTACCAGCTTGCCGTCCGCTACCGAAACATTTTCCGGAATAACACCGCCGTTGTAGCATTGTCCGGTTGTTTTATCTGTACCGCCCCAGTTTTTACTGGCAACCAGCCATTTGCTGGTATCCAGCGAAGACCCCGAAAAATCATCATAAAACGCCGTATCGCTGTCTGAGGACGTTTCGGCTGCCTGAACATATCCGGAAAACGTCGCCGCCATAAAAAGCGCAAAAACCAGAACAAATGATAGTGTCAGTCGTATGCTTTTCTTCATACTCATGTCTGGACGGAAAAACCGCCCTTTCCCCTTTGATTTACTACTTAAAAAGTAGCACAATCCCGGCTATAATAAAAGCATGGGAACGGTCTGACTGCTCCGACAGTCATTGTAAACTGTAAAATCAGATACGCTTTTCTTTTTACTCCAATCTGTTTGCAGCGGGCAGATTCCCAATTCCATCAAATACAGGGAGTACACCATGGCAGACAAGAAAACAAACTGTACCACCGAAGAAGCGGCAAAAGAGTATTTCAGGCAGGGATTTAACTGTTGTGAAAGTGTATTCAGAGCTTTCCTGGATACCCATGACACCGGACTTCCGGCTGATGCTGCCTGTATTTCCACCGGTTTTGGCGGCGGTGTCGGCAGCTCCAAAACTGAAATCTGCGGTGCCGTTTCAGCGGCAGAAATGAGTCTGGGCACCGTGATTGGCAGGCGCGGTGATGCGGATCTGGGCGACAAGGATAAAAACATCGAATATCTGCATACACTCTATCCTGAATTTGAAAAAATGCTGAGCGAACTTCGCGAAGAACTGGGTTCTGCACGCTGCGCAGACCTTACTGCTGACTATGGCGATTTCCACAGTCTCGAACGCAGACGTCACTGCAAGGATATCGTGGCAGCCTGTGCGAAAAAGGCAGACGAATTCGCTGCCGCACACGAAATGCCGGAAAAGTAATCAGCTAAAATACTGATTTACTGGAACAGACTTATTCATCGAAATACAAAAAACCATCGCCTGACCTGTTCAGATCCTGCGATGGTTTTCTTTTTATCAGCTGCAGCGATCAGGCTGCGGCTGTCTCTGTTACGATAAACAGGGAAACAGTCAGTCCAGATCTTCACCGTTTGATTCTATGGCTTTTTTGTACCAGTAAAAACTATTCTTACGAAACCTGTCCAGTGTACCTTCACCTTTATCATCGCGGTCGACGTAAATGAAACCGTATCTTTTTTTCATTTCACCGCTGCCGGCGCTGACAAGATCAATCGGCCCCCAGGTCGTATAGCCCAGAAGATCGACCCCGTCATGCATGGCCTCCTTCATCTGGCGGATATGATCACGGAAGAAGGAAATCCGGTAGTCGTCATCGACGGTTCCGTCTTCATTGAGAACATCAACTGCACCGATTCCGTTTTCCACGATAAAGAGCGGTTTCTGATAGCGGTCGTACAGCTGGTTCAGGGTAATCCGCAGTCCGACCGGATCTATGGCCCAGCCCCAGTCGGATTTTTCCAGATAGGGATTCTCGACACTGTGAAAAATATTGGTCTGATTCAAATCCTTCAGCAACTCCGGATCCGTGGTAGTACAACGGCTGGAATAATAACTGAAGGAGACAAAATCCACCAGATTCTCACGAAGAATCTGTTCGTCCTCAGGCTCTGTCTTAATCTCGATTCCCTGCTCTTCAAAGAGTCTTCCGGCGTAGGAAGGATAATAGCCGCGGACCTGAACATCCGGGAACAGATAGGACTCCCGGTCACATTCAATCGCATTCATCACATCATTCGGATTGCAGGTTCTGGGGTATGTGGACCCTGCAGCAATCATACAGCCGATTCTGGCATCAGGAATGATTTCATGACAGGCTTTTACACCCAGCGCACTCGCAACCAGCTGATGATGAGCCGCCTGATACTTAATCTGCTGCTCATCTTCTTCCGGGCCGATCGTCAGTCCGCCGCCGACAAAGGGTGCCGGCAGGATGATGTTTATTTCATTAAACGTAATCCAGTATTTTATCTGATCCTTGTACCGGTTAAAAAGAGTCCGGCAGTACTTTTCATAAAGGTCAATCAGCCTTCGATCGCGCCATCCGCCGTATTTTCTGGAAAGTGCCAGTGGCACATCAAAATGCTGAATGGTAACCAGGGGTTCAATCCCGTAGCGTTCACATTCCCTGAACACATCGTCATAGAATTCCAGACCCTTTTCATTGGGCTGTTCATCATCCCCGTTCGGAAAAATCCGGGACCAGGAGATGGACAGGCGGAAACATTTAAAGCCCATCTCCGCCAGCATGGCGATATCTTCCTTATAACGATGATAAAAGTCTATGGCCTGATGTGAGGGATAAAAGAAATCATCCTGAAACTCGAGGCTCGGAGGGTTTTTAAAATACTGGTCCCGTTCAGGCCCGGCAGGCAGAATATCACTGGCGGAAGGTCCCTTTCCATCCGTGATCCAGGCACCTTCCACCTGGCTGGCCGCGGTAGCACCTCCCCAGAGGAAATCTTCCGGCATTTTATAATCTGTACTCATGCTGTCTGACCTGCTTTAGCTTCTTCTGCTTTCACTTCCGCTTCATGTTCCTGATCCAGCAGCAGATTATCCTGCATCTTGAAGAACGGGAAGTAAATTCCAACGGAAACCCCAACAAGTACCACCTGGAGCAGAGCTGTGCGCCAGCCTCCGGTAATCAATCCACTGAAAATCGTGGGCATGGTCCATGGTACTGTTACCCCGGTAAACGGCGGGCACAGACCAGTCGATATGGCAAAGTAGGCCAGTACTACACAAACAACCGGTGTTAACATGAATGGAATAAGCATGACCGGATTATAAATAATCGGTGTACCAAAGATAATCGGTTCATTGATGTTAAACAAGCTGGGCCCGAAGGCGAGTTTCCCGAGTTCTTTTAACTGTTTGGATTTCGCAAAAAGAACCATACAGATAATCAGGCCAATCGTAGAACCGGCACCTCCTGCTTTCAGGAACAGTGTGAACTGATCCGTGATAATATGCGCATTCTGTCCGGCGACAAGTGTTCCGCCGGCGTTGATGACATCCTGATTAGCCAGCATATTGGACTGGAGAACCGGAGTCAGAATCCCCAGAATAATGGCATCTCCGTGAATCCCGCACCACCAGAAGAGAGAAATGAGCATGGCGACGAGGATAATGCCTGGAAGTGTGTCTGTCAGGTTCTGCAGAGGAGTCTGCAGCCATGTGTAAATCGCTTCTGTAACAGAATGGCTGGTTGCCAGTCCGACAACCATATGCATGAGACCGAAAACTGCCAGAATGACAATCCCCGGGATCAGTGCTGAAAACGAGGTGGCAACTGCCGGAGGTACTGTTTCCGGAAGCTTGATCCGGATATCCTTCTTGATAAACCAGCAGTAAATGATCCCCGACATCAGCGAGCTGATCAGCGCGGCAATCAATCCTTTACTGCCAACCCATTCGCCGGGAATGACATTTGTCAGCAATTCGCCGCCATCTGTCAGAACAGAGGCCTTGATCATGATAAACAGGCCGGCAATGCCGAAGAAACCGGCCGGTACACCGTCAATTCCTTCTTCTTTACAATATTCATAGGCCAGTGCAAAGGCTACATAAACGGCCAGTATATTAAAGGTACCTGCCACGACCTGATTGAGCGGTTCCGCCCAGTTTGGTCCGAAGGTTCCAGCCATGAAATCAATAAATCCCTGTACCGGAAAATTCGCGATCAGCAGGAACACTGACCCGATCAACGTTATTGGTACGGTTCGGATAAAACCGTTTTTGAGTGCTTTGACAACCTTAAAGTTCGCAAATTTAACGACATAAGGCATCATTTTCATTAAAATATTCTGCATCATCTTCCCTTTCTAAATCTCAATTCTTTCCCTGCATACCGATTCCCCGCGGCATGCTTTATTTTGAAAGCTCGATGATCCTGTCCAGAACCTTATCTCCATTCATCATGCCGTAATCAACGGTATTAATGACTTCTACCGGAATCCCGAGTGGTCCGAAAATTTTATCTGCTTTGTCTTTCAAAACCATAATCTGCGGCCCGAGTAAAGCGCAGTCAACATCCGTGTGTTTGATCATATCGATTTCAGAATAGGCATCGATATCAATATCGACTCCGCGCTTAGCTGCTGCATCTTTGATTTTTTTAACCAGAAGGCTGGTGGACATTCCCGCTGCACAAAATACTGCTGACTTAATCATTGTTGTCTCCTTTTAATTCTTTAATTTCGTTCTGCAGGCCGTTAATGGTGGTCTGCATATTTCTGAGATTTTCCATAAGGGTTCTGCACAGGACTGCATTCATCAGATGATCCTGCGCATGAACCAGAAGGCTTCCCCCGCTGGCCCCTTCGTTTTGAAGAGCTTCCTGCTGAAGAATACTGGTATGTGCATTATGCGCTGCACTCAGAGATTCTCCTGCCTTTTCCCACAGCTTGTCTGCTTCATCATAATTCTGATTTGCCGTTTCATTCAGGGACTGCTGCATGAATGAAATAGATTCTCCAGCCGAGGTGATAATATTGATGATGCTCATTTCATCAATTCCGTTTAATAATTCCGCCATATCTTTCCTTTCTCCTGCACAAAGCTTTTCTAACCGGTTATCTGTATCTTTGTTATGCTTTTATTATATTTAGATCACCGGGTATTCTCCATCAGACGACTTCCGTTAGTTTTTAGGAAATGACGGTGTTCGTCTTCAGACAAAACAGGAAAAGCCTGTAAGTTAAAACATGTTATAATTTAGAAAATTCCGGTCTTCTTCCGATATTCTAAGGAAATTTCCGGTATGATACCGATAAGAACACTTTGGAATCAAGCTTGAAAACAGGAATAATACCATGTATTTATTAGAAAGACAGATTCAGTTACTGGATTATCTGAAAAGAGAAGACCGTTTTGTGAAGGGCAGTGAACTGTCCCGTCTGCTCGGAGTGACGGACCGGACGGTCAGAAGCGATATCCAGGTCATTAAAGACGTAATCGGAACAGAGAGTATTGAAGCCGTACGCACAAAAGGGTACCGCTAC
Organism: Eubacteriaceae bacterium; assembly: GCA_050945075.1. Classification (GTDB taxonomy): domain Bacteria; phylum Bacillota; class Clostridia; order Eubacteriales; family Eubacteriaceae; genus UBA7485. The sequence goes on from JBMNSG010000045.1 coordinate 12,021, forward strand.
CGTGAATCACATAATCATGACAACCTGATCTCATTCGATCTGGATATATCCGATCCGGAATCACGCATTATCGCGATTCTCAAGCAGCTGATTCTCTCCCGGGAGCCGGTTGATATTTTCGATCTCGCAGAGGAGCTGTATGTTTCGGAACGGACAATTGAAGCCGATATTCAGCGAATCCGCAGAATTCTGAAATCACTGAACTTCGATGAGATCGAGCTGCGCAGAACCGATAATTACGCAGAGCTTATGAACGTATTCTCCACATCCAGCAATCTGCTCTATGATGTCGCCAAGTATTATCTGGCAGATCTGGAGTATGTAGATTTTCAGCGTTTTTTCACCAATATTCATCTGGAGTATCTCGGTGAATTCACGATCCCGATTCTTAACAAACATCATTACAATTCAAGATATCTGAGCACAACCAGATTTGTCCTGGATATCGCCCTGATGATTGAAGCCATCTATTCTTACGATTTTCATCTGGGAGACCGGTATCAGGAACTGATCCGGGAATCCGAAATCGAACCTGAATATCAGAATATAGCCAGCGAAATAAAAGAAGCCCTTGAAGAATATCTTCATATTTATCTGAATGATCATGATCAGAATTACCTGGCTTATATACTGTCCATCAAGGGGAAAATGGCTCTGCTGGAGCAGCAGATTCAGTGTGAAGACATTCATGCCGATCCTTTCTATGACTTCTTCTATCAGCTGATTGCGCTGCTCCGGAACAAAAAAGGAATTTCCTTTATTGATGATGAGGACCTGATCAAAAATCTGATTCTTCACCTCCGGGTAGCCATGAAACGGTCAGAGCTGGGAATCAAGCTCTATAATCCTTTTATCGACAATTTTGCCAGCGAATATCTGTATCTGATCGATCTGGCAGATTTTATAGCAGAAAAAATAGAACTGGCCTATGGGGTTAAACTGGATTATAACGAAATCTCCTATATCGGTGTCTATCTGGCGCTGGCACTGAATAATCGCTGTCAGGAACTGTCAGAAAAATCCAGGCTGCGGATCTTCCTCTATATACCGGAAGGCGCCGGGATTCTTCAGACAATCCAGAGTCAGATCGAAAAGGACTGTACCGATCAGAAAATTACCATAGAAGGCTCTCCAACGCTGCGAAACACCCTGGAAACCGGAAATCTGCTTCTGGATTATGATCTGGTAATCACAACCTCACGCAGAATGAACAGCGACCTGAAGGATGTATGTCTGATTAAAAGATCCTTCGATCAGGGAGAACGGAAACGGGTTGCCCAGCTGATCAGAACAAAAACAGATGAACTTGAACAGAAGAAGCTGAAAAAGATTTTTTCAGACTACTGCACCCCTGATCTGTATATTCAGGATCTGGAAGCAGATAGTCAGGACGAAGTGATCCGGGCCCTGAGCGATCTGCTCGAAAGAAACGGATATGTAGAAAACGGCTTTGCCCAGTACGTCCGCGAACGCGAAGCCATTGCCCCTACCGAGCTGAAAACGGGGCTGGCTCTCCCCCACTCGATCCGCAACACTGCAAAAAAATCAGGAATGGCCGTAGCTGTGTTAAAAAAGCCTGTAACATGGAACCGCTACAAGGTCCGGATGGTCTGTATGTACGCCCACTCAGTCAATAACTCGGATCGGAATCACCTGTTTACTAAATGCTTTATCAATGCAGTAGATAATGAAAAATTTGTCGATGAAGCGAAAAAAAGCAGAAATTACGAGGATTTCAAGACGGCAGCCTGCAAATATTTCCGGCCTTGAGAAAGCCGGCTTCATAGCACAAAAAAGCCATCGGGCCGGTTCGGGGCCCGATGGCTCATATGCGAAATTGTATGACCGAAACTCAGAGTTCAAAGCTTTCCATATCATCAGGAATAAACAGATTTCCATGATAATACTGCCGGCCTTCACTTCCATACAGTGTTTTCCGGTTTTCCAGATTTTTGTCCTCTGTATGATAGAGAATCAGGTTTTCAACCTTCAGATCCTCTGCAGTCTGACAGGCTTCCTTCACCGTTGAATGATGTTTTTCATACGGATCAAACAGATCTGCCTGGCTGCACAGACAGAACGCTTCATGAAGCAGCCAGGTGCTGTTCCTTACATATGATTCTTCCTCCAGAACATACGGTTCGTCACCGCAGCAGGTCAGCTTCCTGTCTTCACTGAGATCCATGGTAAAACCAAACTGTTTTGCCTTTGTCGAGTGAATATCAAAAAATGTTACCTTGTGCCCCAGAATATCGTATTGATCTCCGCTTTCCAGTGAAATGATATGAAAGGTTTTTCCAAAGCAGTCTGTTTCCCTCTTATTGAGCAGTGTCCGCGCCATTTTTTCTATTAAATCCGTTAAATCCGCATGAGCGTACAGATTGACGTCTCCGTCGATTTTTCCGTCGGCCATTCCGGTGCCAATGACACGAATGACCCAGATAATCCCCATCAGATGGTCGATATGCTTGTGAGTCACAAAAATATTTCGGATTTGTTTCGGTTCAATGCCGGCCTCTTCCAGACGGGTCAATATAGTATTTCCGCCGCCTCCGTCTACAAGAAAACACTCTCCGTTTTCTTCCAATGCAAAACAGGTATTATAACATCTGGTGACCAGCGCATTTCCGGTCCCGAGCATAGTCAGTTTCATTTTATACGTCTCTCTTCTTCGATTTCATATTGAAAATGCTTTCATGATGATTTTAACGCGAAAGCGTATGATTTATTGAAAATAATTTGATGTAACTTGATATAATATTTACAGAATCTTAAACATACGTCAAGCTGTTACAATGCAGATCTGGTGGAGAACCATTCCAGACCAGCCATTTATCCAGCTCTTAGAAATGAAAGAGAGAAATTATGAGTTATTCAATAAGTCTGATCTGTACGATTCTGCTGGCTACAACCAGTATCCTGGCCGTTTTTATCTCGGTTCGTACGCTCAAACAGAATGAAAAACAGATTGAAGAAGCCTCAAGACCTTATGTAATTCCTTATCTGGTCGATATCCGGCCTATTAAAAACCGTCATTATTACTACGTGATCAAGAATTTCGGTAACTCTGGTGCCCATATTCTGAACATCAGTGTGGATCCTCCTTTTAAATCCTTCGATAATTTTCATTCGGACGTCTTCGAAAGCTTCAGTAATACTTTCATTGCGCCCGGACAGTCTTATGTCACGCTGTTCAGCAGAAGCTCCAATGACAATCCTTATAAAGTAAAAAGACGACTGTTTACTGTCGAATACCTGTCTTCGGGTGGAAAACGATACTGCGATCAGGTCGTCGTAAACGAGCTCGCCGCCCAGAAACTGATTGCTGCCGATTCGATGCCGGAACAGAATGAATCGATGGAAGAACTGATTGCCAGGATTTCACAGGAATATTTCAGACAGAGCATGTAATGAAAAAACTTCAGGATAATCAAAAAACGCAGCCGGAAATTCCAGCTGCTTTTTTCTGTCAGAATTCATTCAATATAGAAATTATTTTCCTATATACGATTGATTCAGTTTTAGACCGGTAATCTTGATAAACTCATCTGTCAGTTCAATTGCCTGCGCATTTGAATTCATTTCTTTATTCAAGGTCAGAATAACATTCCCAAACTGATACGCATAATGCTCTGAAAAGGGAAAATTAAAGTTATCAAAATTATCTTTTGCATCTGCTTCATTCGTATAAACTGCAATTAAACCAATAGGACTGTAATCAGCGTCAGACCGAAAGAGTTTTATTGAAGAAATACTGTCCTGCTCTGTTCCGTCATCGCCAAGCCGACCGTCCGGAATATTATCGGATTTCATCTGTTTGGCAATTGCATCCGCTGTCATTGTTGTTTCGTTATTGCTAATTGAAATATATTTCTGATTCTCAGTAATCCCGGCAACAGATGTAGCACTGGTATTACTGGTGGCTGGCGAACTGCTGTTTTTAGATGAGGAACTGTTTGAACTGTTGTTACTCGTTTCAGAGTCAG
>JBMNSG010000046.1:0-15985 GCA_050945075.1 Eubacteriaceae bacterium
ATGACACTGCCCGGACGGATGTACGCATAAGGTCCGACATGAGTCCCTGTATTGACGCTGCTGTCAAGAATCGTCGAGGACTGGATATCCACTCCGTCTGCGATCACCGCATCGACCAGTCTTGAACCCTGCCCGATGACACAGCTGCGACCGATCCTGGTCTGCCCTTCAAGAACCGCACCCGGATAGATAATCGTATCTGTGCCGATTTCCACTGTATCGTCAATATATGCCGCTTCGGGATCGATCATAATCGCTCCCTGTTCCATTAATCTGGTATTGATGCGTGAACGCATAATCCGTGCAGCTTCCGCGAGCTGCACCTTGGAATTAACAGCTGCGATATCCTGTGGATCATCTGTTGCCCAGGCGGCTGCTTTGCCCCCGGCTTCCCTGATGATTTCCACAGTGTCTGTCAGATAATACTCTGACTGTGCGTTATCGGAAGTAATCTGCGACAATGCCGCCGCAAGTGCGGGAGCCTTGAAAAGATAGATGCCTGAATTGATCTCTCTGATCTCAAGCTCCGACGGGCTGGCATCCTTGTCTTCTGTGATTCTGACGAAATCGCCGTTATCACGTACAATTCTTCCATATCCATCCGGATTGTCAAAAACCGCACTCATTACTGTGACATCATTGTTATTCTCGCGATGATACTGTGCCATTCCGGAAATAGTTTCCGGCCTTACCAGCGGCGCATCACCACACAGAATCAGAATATCATCCTGAGTGTCTTTGAAAAATTCAAGTGCCTGCATGACTGCATGTCCGGTACCCAGCTGTTCTTTCTGTTCGTAAACACTGATTTCCGGTGAGAGTCCATCCCGCACCCGGTCTCCCTGATGCCCGACAATCACTGCCAGGTCATCGACTCCGGCCAGCTGTGCATTCCGGATCACATGATCCAGAAGTGTTCTCCCGGCAATCTTGTGCAGAACCTTTGCCTGGTCCGATTTCATCCGCGTGCCTTCCCCTGCTGCGAGGATGACCGCTTTTAAATTTGTCATCATGATCCTTTATAAATTAGCAAATCAAAAAAAACGAAAAACAGATGATTCTTTAAAACCCGGTTTTCACCGTCCGCAGCTTCTCTAATAGTATAAACAGCATGCAGATTTTTTAAAGAAATTCTGTATGTTCAAATAGAAATTTTAAATTTCCGGCGTATTCATTCCAGTCTATGTTATACCCTCGGGAAAATATTGTCCATAAACCGAGCACATGAAATCGTTATGCATTTCAAATCTGTCTTTCCATTCATCAAAAGACAGCAAAAAACACGAAAAAAGCGGGAAAATCCCGCTTATGATTATGCTTCGTACTTTTCCTTTAAGGCATCGACCAGCATGTAGGCAACCTGATTAATCGTCTGGGAACCGGCTACCAGGACCAGATCGTCTTTTTCAAGATTGTCGACAAGGAATTTAACGATTGTTGAAAACTCCGAAAATACAACCGTTGGCTTATGATGTTTTTCCTTGATCATCTTGGCCAGATCTTCGGAATAAATATTCCATTCCTCATTCCCTTCACGATCTGAATAAATATCATTCAGGATGATGCGGTCCGCCTTCTCAAACGCATCGACAAACTCGTCGAACAGCAGCTTGGTGCGGGAATACGTGTGCGGCTGGAAAACCACCCACAGATTGTTGTGTTCATGATTCATGCAGGCGTCGATGACAACCTTCAGTTCCGTAGGATGATGTGCATAATCTTCATACACGTTGATCCCGTTGACTTCGCCCCGGAATTCAAACCGTCTGTGTGCTCCGCCAAAACTGTCCAGTGCTTCCTGAATGTTGTCCGCGCTGACTCCGACATAATCGCCGATGGCAATTGCAGCCAGGGCATCGAGAACATTATGTTTACCCGGTACCTTCAGCACAAAGTCATCAAACATCTGATCCCCGTGCCAGGCTTCAAACGAAGGATTGCCCATTGAGTCGTATTTGATATTTCTGGCAGTCCAGTCGTTTCCATCTTCTATCCCGTAGTAAATAACAGGACAGCGCAGTCCCTGACAGACTTCGCGCACTTCCGGCTGGTCACCGTAAGCCACCATATATCCGTCTTCAGGAAGAATCATGCCAAAGCGGTGGAAAGAATCCTTGATCTGTTCCAGCCCGCCCTTGAAGTAATCGAGATGATCTTCTTCAATATTTGTAATAACGCCGATTTTGTGACGCGTTTTTAAAAATGAATCGACAAATTCACAGGATTCAATTACAAAATAATCACTGTTGCCCAGACAGGCATTCCCGCCGATTTCATCAAGTCTTCCGCCGATGCTTACAGACGGATCCAGTCCGCCATGATGCAGAATGCTGGCGATCATGGATGAAGTCGTGGTTTTACCATGCGTTCCGGAAATCCCGATTGTTTTGGGGAATGCGCGCGATAAAAGTCCCAGATATTCAGAACGTTCGACTTTTGGGATGCAAAGTTCTTCCGCCCGCTGCATATCCGGATTATCTGCATGAATGGCTGCGGAATAAATAACGAGATCCGTGCCGTCCGGAATATTATGCTTGTTATGTCCTATATGTACCGGAATTCCGTTGGCCTGAAGGCGCTTTGTATAGGGTGATTCCACCATATCAGAGCCTTCGACTTCGAATCCCTGCTCTTTGGCTATACCTGCAAGACCGCTCATGCTGCTCCCGCCGATTCCGACAAAAAACAGTTTTTTTATTGGCTTGGAAAATGTGGCCTCTAGTATATTGTTCAAGATAGACTCCTTTGTCATTTTTTACGTTGTAAATTATACCACAGCCGCCGAACGACCGGATTAAACAGAGTGTCATACAAATTTATATTTTTCACTTCTCAACACCTCTACTTTTTGTAAAGGTATGCATTTTCCGTACGCTTATGACTTCAATTTCTTTCAATACTGTGTTAAACTGATTTTAGTTTTAGGAAGAAAGAGGATCAATAGTGAAAATTTCAGACGTTAGAGTTAGAAAACTTTATACTGCTGGAAAAATGCGGGGAATTGTATCTGTCACTTTTGACGATGAATTTGTCGTACATGATATAAAAGTCATCCAGGGGCAGAATGGTTATTTTATTGCCATGCCCAGCCGTAAAACATCTGATGGTGAATTTAAAGATATCTGTCATCCGATTAAGGCTTCTGTGAGAAATCAGCTCGAACAATCAGTACTCAGTGCATTTGAAGAAGCCCTGCGGGAAGAACAGGCGCTGACACCACCGCCGGAAGACGATCTGATCGTTGACCGGGAAGAATAAAAAGAGGCCGGGGCCTCTTTTTTTATTCCTGATTATCCGGATCCTCATGATCCTGATGATCATTCTTAGTTAATTGTCCTGACGATCCGTATTTTCATCATGGCCCGTATTTTCATCATGAGCCGGATTTTCATCATGAGCCGGATGATCCGGCCTGTAGTCACGTTTCTCTCTGAGCAGGTAAATATGCTGCTCCCCGACAGGCGTTCCCGTCAGAATTTCAACCGCTTCCGCATAAACAGAGGTCTGTACAGAGTATTCTTCCAGACGCTGTTTCTGCTTGAACTCAGGCAGGCTGCTCATTCTGTCCGTTTTATAATCAATGAGAATCCACTGTCCGTTTTCTAAAAAGCAGCAGTCGACGATACCCTGTATTTCAATTTTATCCTGAATACCCCCCCATTTAACCGGGTCAATTTTACAGGCTTCGCTGTTCAGCAGGACAGGACATTCGCGCAGAACCTGATCCGGATCATTTCTGGTGACTTCCATAAGCCGTTTTCCCAGATCAGAGACTAAAAACAAAGCCGGCAATTCCGGATCGACTGCAGCAGCTTCTTCTTCTGTAAAAATACCTTTTAACTCAAGTTCCTTGAGCTGCCTTTCGACCTCTTCCGTGACTGTTCTTATTTTCAGAGATGTTCCAAGACCGGCAATTGCATCAAAATCGAGTTTTTCCATCAGTTTGTGAACCAGGGTTCCGGTTTCCGCGCCAGAAAATGCAGTCTTCACTTTTTCCTCTGACGTTGCGCCTGAAACAGAGAGCACTGACAGTTCGGGAAGATCCATCTTCTCGACCTGGTCCGGGATGTTCCGGCTTTTCAGATTACTGACTGTTACCTTAACCGGGAGAGCCGCGGGAATAACCGGTACCGCAGACAATCTGTCGTTAACCAGACGTTTGATTTCCTCCGGAATGACCATTTGATCCGATGCACCTTCTTCTTCATCTGCAGCTCCCGGACCAAACGGTTCATAGCAGCGCACCAGCCACTCAGGTACCGACTGAAGTGTATTTCCGTCTTCCGGCTCTTCTGTTTCCTGCTCACGCAGGACAGCAGCTCCGATCCATCCCAGATAATTTGGTTCATCTGCCAGCTCGTCTGCCGTGTTCCCGGTTTTCTGTCCGGGCAGTTTCTGATTCAGGAGCGGTGTTCCCGTCACAATCAGATACTTCTCTGCCCTGGTCATGGCCACATAAAGCAGACGCATTTCTTCAGAAAGGGTTTCCCGTTTCTGAATTTCATCCATGGCAGATTTCAGGACAGTGGGAGCAGTACCCGCCAGTTCATCTGTCATATATAAGTAATCAGTTCCAAAGCCGTATTTTTTATGCAGTGTCAGCGACGATGCATCCCGGTCCCGGACATTAAACTTCTTCCCGGCTCCTGCCAGAATAACGGCCTTGAATTCCAGTCCCTTACTCTTGTGAATAGACATAACCCGGACTGCATCCGTTTCGGAAGCGGCTGTTCCCGCTCCTTTCATACTCTGCTGTCTCTTTCTGAGCCGGCCGATAAACTGAAGAAAATGGGATATTCCTTTATACGAGGTTTTCCCGTATTCTCCGGCCCGTTGAACCAGAACTCTCAGATTATTCTGCCGTATCGCTCCGTCCGGCAGCGCACCTGCATAAAGATAATAGCCGGATTCCGTACAGATCCGCCAGACAAAGCGATCAATCGGTTCAAAATGGGCACGTTCACGCCAGGTATCGATCCGGTCAAAAAACTCTGTCAGCTTTGCACGCAGCTGTTCATCCTGCCCGTTCTCCGCATAACGTGCAGCCGCTTCATAATAGGCACCCGCATTTCCAGCCTGCTCGTCGGCAAGCCGGATTTCCGATTCTTCCTCAAGCGTAAAGCCGCCGACCGGAGAATGCATCACTGCCAGCAGCGGAATATCCTGCCTGCGGTTGTCGATCAGACTCAGGAGCTGCAGCATGGTTCTGACCTCGACCGATTCGAAAAATTCGTGCTCGGTTTCACAGATAACCGGCAGTCCGCAGTCTGTAAGCTCCCGGATGAGTTCTTCAGATACAGAATTCAGACTTCGGTGAAGAATTGCAATATCCGATAGTTTCAGTTCAGGGTCTTTTTCGATCAGTTCAGAAACGATATGGGCAATATGAGCAGCTTCCACCTGAATACGGGACCGTCCTCCGGCCATCTCTTTGTTATATCCGATAATATGAAGCTCCGGCAGTACCGTTTCGATATCGGTGCGTCCGGGAATAAGCGCTGCGTTTTCGTCATAATCAAGATCACCCAGCTCAGCGCTCATGATTCTGGAAAAGACCGCATTGACTCCGTTGATGACCGATGCAGACGAACGGAAATTCTGGTTTAAGAGGATCAGCGTGCCGTTTTCCGATTTGTCGTAGCTTTTATATTTGTCAATGAAAATAGCCGGCTCCGCTTTTCTGAAGCGGTAAATGCTTTGCTTTAAGTCACCCACCATAAACCGTGAATCACTGCCTGCAATGGCCGAAATAATCGCTTCCTGAACATCGTTGGTATCCTGATACTCATCGAAAAAAATATACTGATACTGTCCGGTTATTTCTGCGCATGCCTGCGGATCCTTCAGGACCTGAAGAGTCCCTCTGGCTATCTGGGCAAAATCCGCAATCCCTGCATAGGCTTTCTTTTCCTCATAACGCTGCTGCACTTTTCCGGCGAGAGCCAGCAGCCGCTCCAGAATATGGCTCATCCGGTGAACGCGGAACTCCTCAACACTTTCTGATTCTGAATCCTGCGAACCCGCTGAAGCCAACAGATCCGATGGCTCTGACAAATTCAGAAAATCCGGAGAATCCGGTGAATAATCTAAATCATCTGCAGGAAGGAGCATGGCTTTTATCGAGCTGTATTCACTCAATGCTTCCTTGTGACCGTCACGTACGGCTTTTACCGCATCTTTGGTTTCACTTCCCAGCTCCTGCACTTCTTTTCTGGGGAACGAAGCCCGCATAAAATCCGATTTGGCGCGCAGCATCTGAAATAATTTTTCCGGCTCCTTTTCCATAGCCAGGTCCGAGTAATAATCACGGTCATCGGTCAGGAAAACCAGCGCTTTGCTTTCCGGGAAAGCGCTCCCCCACAGATCAATCAGATCGTCCAGATCGCGTTCAGCCAGAACGGCCCTGCTGTGTATCTGCCGTGCCAGAAACTGATAGGGGTATTCGTCAAGCAGATGATCGGATGCAAGCAGATTCAGGCTGTTCTCTTTCCATTCATCGATATCGGGAATCGTTTCAAAAAAGCGCATCAGCTTGAATATCGCATCCTTGAGTCCCGAGTCCGAACGGCTTTTTCCGTAAAGATCCGAAAGCTGTTTATCCTCCTCATCATCAGAAGCGTAAAGCTCTTCCAGAACCTCCTCGCAGGCTTCTCCTTTGAGCAGTTCTGTTTCTGTTTCGTCACCGATTCTGAAACCCGGGTCGATGTCGGTAAGCTGGAAATAGTCCCGGACTGTACGGCTGCAGAAAGCATCCATGGTAGAAAACTGTGCCTGATCCAGTTTGAGAATCTGGCCCAGGATTTCCTGAGGTGTTCGGTTGATGGTATAAGGCAGTTCATCCAGAGCAGCCGGTTCCTGAGCAGTCTGCAGTGCATCGTACAGTTTTTTGCGGAAGCGGTCTTTCATTTCCCTGGAAGCTGCCCGGGTAAATGTGACAACCAGCAGCTCGGAAACATCGATGCCATCCTCCAGCACCAGCCTGCTCAGTCTTTCTGTGAGCAGAGCTGTTTTCCCGGAGCCGGCAGCTGCGGAAACCAGGATATTACTCCCGCGCAGTTCAATCGCTTTTTTCTGCTGTTCAGTCCAGTTCATGCTGTTTTCCTTTCTGCTTTTCTTCCTGCTGAGATTCTTCGCTCAATCGTTCAAAAAATTCATTTTTGTCTGTTTTCTGAATCTGATTGACTTTAAAATGCCCGCAGTTCTGATCGAAACCGCAAATGCTCTGGTAAGGGCAGAAGCGGCATGCATCTGGTGTTTCAGCCGTCTGGGCCGGACAGATCGCCGTATCCCCGCTGAGCATGCGCCCGGTAAGTTCTCTGACCTTGCCCCGCACAAAACCGAGCAGTTCAGTCATTTCTTCCGGATCCAGCAGCTTTTCTGTCCCGATCTGAAGCACTTCTTTTTTCAGATCCCTGGCTGCATCTGCATCACAAATACCTTTGAGCCTGACATCTTTTAAATCTATACTGATTTCGCCGTTGTTTAACCGGCCGGGGTCTGCATAGCTGTAAAAAGCACCAAGCGGAACCAGACCATCCTCTTCCTGAAGCAGATCGCTTACCAGAGAACAGGCTGTATCCAGATATAAAAGAAGCTGGAGCGTCAGTCCTGCGCTGATCGTAGAATAATTGAGATCAATGGGACTGCCGCTCTTATAATCAATAACAGCAACCCCGGTCTGCTCACCTTCACGGCGGATATCAATCCGGTCGATCCTGCCTTCCAGACTGACAGAAGCTGTCTGGGGATTATCACCGCCGACTGGTTCCTTAAGTTTCTGTTCCAGCAGTACCGGTCTGAAGCTGGACTGCAGCAGCTGCCGTGCCTGAATCCTGGCTGCCGCCTTTAGCATCCGCTTCAGCTTTCCATAGGTATATTCTGATGAAGAACTGCTGAAATAACGGGGGGTAAACCTCTGCAGCTGCTCTCCTTCAAAAATCCTGTCAATCCATTCGTTGAGCCTGCTTCCGTCTGGTGCCGTCAGCGCCTCCAGCTGCTTCCGGTACTGGTCAGAATCTTCTCTGCCCGGGACTTCTCTGAGTGAATCGAAAAAGGCTTCAAAAAAAGAATGAATCAGATTACCGCTGTCCAGCGGACGGACTTCGTATTCTTCTCGTTGTGTAAGCTTCAGCCCCCGGTCCAGATAATGGCTGAAAGGACAGGATGCAAAACTTTCGAGTCTGGAAACGCTGACCCGCATATTCTCGCCATATAAATCCCGCACTTTTTCGGACGGAACCTTATCGTCAGTCCGTTCAAAGACAGAACCATCCATGATCAGCCGGAATTTTTTTCCGTCCTCTGTGTCCGGATGATCCCGGAGCCACTCTGCAGCAGCTTCCATATAAGGATCCTTTTCCAAGCTCCCGCGCTGTTCCGAAAAATACCGCGAAAGCTCTCCCAGTACAGCACCGGGCAGACAGCGGTCTGCTGTCTGAGCCGGCTGCTCCGGTTCCGGATCAAAAACATCCGCCAGCCTTTCCATATAGACCGACTGTTTCAATTCATTTCCAGTCATTCCAGCCTGTGAACAGGTAAAAAGCAGGCAGTCCTCTGCTTTGGTGACCAGACTGTAAAAAGCATATTCCTCCATATCAGCGCGCGTGTTGGCCAGAACCTTAAGCGTGTCGGGAAGCGACTGCAGTTCTCTTTCAGATAAAAGTCCCGACGGCGTTCTGACTGAGGGAAGGATTCCTTCGTTCATTCCCGGAACAATCAGCATTTTTATGCCTCCGGGCAGGCGTCCGCGCCTGAGATCTGTAATCCTGACGGCACTGTTGTTTTCAGGGATGACACCGATTGAATAGGTTTCAAGTCCGTTCTTAAGCACCTCTGTATATTCCTGCAGTGATGCCTCCGATTCTCCGAGCGCGTCGTCGATCTGGTCGAGTACCTCCAGGAGAATGTTCCAGTTCTGCCGGTACAGAACCGCATCCTGATAATTCTCTTTATTTTCAAAATCTTCCAGTATCTGATCCAGCATTTTCTGTGCCCCGGAAAGATCCAGAAATCTTCTGATCTGATCACTGCGTTCCCGGTAGCTCATTTTCACAGCTGTCAGGGCCGAAAAAGGCGCTGTCAGTTTCTGTCTGATGACCTCTGCCTGATGTGCCGTCTCCAGCTGGCCGCGATTCAGCCGTTCTGTAAAAGGACTCTCATCGAATGGTTTTTTCCAGCTGCTGCGGTTGATGCCGGTCTCAATGACATAATTTTCCAGAATGTCCGATTCTTCAGCTGTAAGACCGGAAAAGGGAGATTTAGCGTAATTGAGAATCTCCTCGCGTTTCCAGCCGCTGCGGACTGTATCCACAGCACTGAGGACCGCTTCTATAAAACCGGATTGAACCACCGGCTGTCTGCGGTCAAAAAAGTACGGGATTCCGAATTCTGTAAAATTCCGTTCCAGCAGCGGCGCGTAAGTATCAACATCCGCTGCCAGTACTGCGATATCCCTGTATCGGAATTCTCCGTCGCGGACACGCCGGGCGATTTCCGCAGCAATTTTTCCTGTTTCGGCCCAGGGATCTGCACAAACAACGCTCCGTACCGCTCCGTCCGCTTTGCCCCAGTGTTTCTGTCTGTAGGAAAACAGCTGCTCTTCCACCTGAACCAGTGCCTGGTCAGGTCCGCTTATTTGAATATCAGTACTGGAAACCGCAATGCCCCTGTCAGCAGCCTCCCGCTTCAATCTGTCCAGGAACCGGTTGACCGGCTCGAATACAGAAGCATCATCTACTTCCGGACTGGGATCTGTGGTCACAGCCATAGTCAGGCAATCCGCATCTCCTGCCAGTCCCAGCAGGATCTGCAGATCCGCTTCCGACAGGAACGGATAACCGGCAACATAAATAGCGGTGCCTTTAAAAAAACGGGAATAGGCAGCGGCTTCTGCTGCCATTCTTTTCTTTCCCTCTTCATCTTCCCGGTCACTTCCCAGCAGTTCCTGATAGGCCCGGTAAATTTCCGCAAGGTCGTTCAGCTTGTTCTGGAGCAGCGGGCTCCCGTTTTCACAGCCGGCTTCGGACAGCTGTTCCGGTGTAATGTCATTTTCTCTGAACGAAGTAATCTGGGCGGCCGCCTCAATGGCGAAACCGGGGCGGATGCTGCTCTTCCGGTAAACGGAAAGATCCTTCCTGACATCGGACACTGCCTTCTGAACCAGCATCACCCGGCCGTGTTCATCCAGGGAAGCAATGCGGTCCTGCCCGCTCTCTTCCAGAAGACGATGCGTAAAACGGCGGGAAAAACTCAGAACTTCCGCTCCGAAAAGGCCGACTCCGCCGGTTTCCTGAATCACCCGCTGTTCTGTTTCAAGATTAATCTGCTGCGGCACAATCAGGAACATCCGCCGTTTTTCAGCCGGAGAAGCTTTCCGATAATCAGCGGCAAAGCGTTTGTAAATCTCTTCTTCGGCCGGAGATTTACCGCATGACTGCCTGCTTGTTAAAAGATTTATTTTCATTTTCTGATACACAAAAAGCCGCTGAAAGCGGCCCTTTCTATTTAATAATTCAATTATATCCTATCGTCTGTACCTTTAATGGTACAGGTGATCTTCCTGCTTCGTGATCGTTTTTTTAGTTCAGTCAGAAAGCTCCATAATGCCGGACTCACTGACGAACTTTCACCGAGCTTATACCGAATTTACACCAAACTTATACCGAATTTACACCGAACTTACGCTGATCCGTTGATCAGAGAATTCCGACCTTTTTCTTGACCTTGCGCAGTGTCTTTTCCGCAAGATAGGCGGCCTTGTCCGCATTATCCTTCATCAGCACGTCAAGAGCACCCTTGTCTGATAACAGTCTTGTAAATTCCTGCTGCAGCGGTTCCAGTGCATCCGCCACGGTTTCACCGACGGCCAGCTTGAAATCGCCATAACCCTTACCTGCAAATTCCTTCTGGGCTTCTTCCAGGCTCTTATCTGCAGCACAGCTGTAAATTTCCAGCAGATTCGAGATGCCGGGTTGTTCCTGCATATCGTAGGTGATCACACCCTTTGAATCAGTAACCGCGCGTTTAAACTTCCGGATAATCGTATCACGGTCATCCAGCAGAGATACAAATGCATTGACATTGGTGTCCGATTTTGACATCTTCTTTTCAGGCTCCTGAAGACTTTTGACTCTGGCACCAGCCAGACCGAAATACGGTTCCGGCAGTGTAAAGGTCGGACTGAAGGTGGTATTGAAACGTTCTGCAATATCGCGGCAGATTTCCACATGCTGTTTCTGATCCGCCCCGATCGGAACATAATTCGTCTGGTACAGCAGAATATCGGCAGCCATGAGTACCGGGTAGTCAAAGAGCCCGACACGGATGTTCTTGCCCTGTTTCTGCGACTTATCTTTGTACTGGGTCATTCTGGAAAGCTCGCCCATATAAGTGAAATTATTTAATATCCAGGACAGCTCCGCATGCTGATGAACCTGTGACTGTACATAGACGATCGACTTCTCAGGGTCGATCCCCATTGCCAGTAACAGCGCATAGGCTTCATAAGTCCGTCTTCTCAGGTCTGCTGGCACCTGAGGCACCGTAATCGCGTGAAGATTGGCGACGCAGAAAATACAGTCAAAATCATTCTGAAGATTAACCCAGTTCTTCAATGCTCCAAAATAATTACCTATAGTAAATGTTCCTGATGGCTGGATCGCACTGTAGGCGATCTCCTTTTTTTCATTATGCATAGCTGAATTCCTTATTTTGATTATTTTCTGTCTGCACGGCTTCTTCATTGACCTTTTTATCAATCTTTTTATCGATATCCAGTGTTGCAAGTTCAAGATTGTCGTAATAGATATTCAGATCGTCCAGCATTCTCCGGCTCAGGAAGTAGTCTCTCGAAGAACCGGTTACAAAGACACTGCTCTGTTTGCCAGTTCCTTCAAGATCATGTTCTTTCAGGTACCTGGCCAGAATGCGGCTCTGCTGTTCCGCCGGATTGATCAGATGAAGCTGCGGATACATTTTTGAGATCGTTTCTGTGACAATTGGAAAATGGGTACATCCGAGAAGCAGATACTGTGTATCACACCGGTTGAGGATCGGATCGACTGCAGCCTTGATATTGTCTCTGAGCATTTTGAGCTCACCCGGATGATTATTGATAACCTGTGCCAGTGTGGGCGTACCGTATGAGACAAATGTAAAACGATCTCCGTGACTGGCAGAGATTCTGTCATATACACCATTTTTTACGGTTGCCCGTGTTGCAATCAGACCCACGTTTCCATCAGTGACTTCATTTTCAACAGCCTGAACACCCGCTTCCACTATCGAGAAAACCGGAACCCGTGAGGTGAGACTGTCAATCAGGGAAGAGGCCGTATTACACGCCAGCAGGATAAGCTTGACGTTCTTTTCTTCCAGAAACCGGATATCCGAATTGACACATTCTATGATTTCTTCATTTGTTTTTTCGCCATAAGGCATCCGTTTGGAGTCCCCGAGATAAATTGTCGGTTCATCCGGCAAATACCCCTGCAGTTCCCGTAAAACTGTAAAACCGCCGACACCTGAGTCGAGCACACCGATCGGTCTGTTGTCCATATTTTTTCCTTCTATCGGCCCGTTATCACACACGGGTCATTCGACGTCTATTTTACCACATTCCGATAATGCTGAGGATACAGGGCCGGCGCTGCTGAAAACCTGCAAACGTAACAGCATAATATTTGCTTCGCTTCCGCTAAAAAAGGACAGGTTTTGTCCTGTCCCTTTTGTCATCTCTTATTTCTGCGATATCTGTCGTTTAGACGTTGCGCTTATTTATGGCTGTGCGCTGCTTCTTTTGCCTTTTGAGCCTGTTCGACAACTTTGTCTGCAATCATACCCGGAACTTCTTCATAACGTTCAAATTCCATTTCAAATTCGCCGCGTGCCTGAGTCATTGAACGAAGCTCTGTGGCATATTTGAAGATTTCTGCAAGCGGGGCTTCTGCTGTAAGCAGCTGTTTTCCTCCGCCCAGAGGTTCCATGCCCATAATACGGCCGCGCTTCTTATTCAGATCGCCCATGACATCGCCCATATATTCTTCCGGAATCTTGATCGAAAGCTTATAGATTGGTTCGAGGAGAACCGGATTTGCTTCCGGCATCCCTTTCTTATAGGCCAGGTTTGCAGCCATCTTGAATGACATTTCATCCGAATCCACTGGATGATAGGAGCCGTCATACAATGTCGCCTTGACTCCGGTTACCGGATAACCGGCCAGCACACCAACCTTCATGGCATCGTGCAGACCTTTTTCTACATGCGGAATATAGTTTCTCGGTACTGATCCGCCGACAACCTTGTCGATGAAGACAAAATCGTCATTCATATCATCGCCCGGTTCAAATTTGACCCAGACATCCCCGAACTGTCCTGCACCACCTGACTGTTTCTTATGGCGGCCCTGGGCAGAAGCGGATTTTTTAATGGTTTCGCGATACGGAACCTTCATCGGTTCTGTAACAACATCGACCCCGAATTTCTGTTTCAGTTTGTTGGCAACAATATCCAGATGCATTTCGCCGAGCCCGGACAGAAGCGTCTGTTTGGTTTCCGGATTCCGGTAGAATGTCATGGTCGGATCTTCTTCTACCAGACGATGCAGCCCTGTGGACAGCTTATCGACATCTGACTTTGATTTCGGTTCAATCGCTACGGATATAACAGGCTTCGGAAGTTCTGTCTTTTCGTATACGATCGGATGTTTTGAATCGCAGAGCGTATCCCCTGTGACTGTTTTCGCCATCTTGGAGAAAGCTCCGATATCTCCGGCAACCAGTGTATCTACTTCCAGGGATTTATTGCCGCGGAGTACATAGATGTGATTGACCTTTTCCTTGAGATCCTGAGTTGAGTTATAAATTTCAGTATTTGAGTCCAGAGTTCCCGACATGACCTTGAAGATGGACAGCTTGCCGACATAGGGGTCAACAATTGTCTTGAAGATCATAGCTGAGAATGGTTCTTCTACGGTAGCGTTGCGTTCGATTTCCTTCTGATCCCGGGGATCTCTGCCTACCGCCGGTTTGCTGTCTTCCGGTGACGGCATATATTCGATAATCATGTTTTCCAGTGTTTCGACACCGATATTCTGTGATGCAGAAGTACACAGCACCGGCAGCAGGTCGCCGTCCAGAACACCCTGTCTGATTCCCTGATGTATTTCTTCTGAAGTCAGTTCTTCTCCTTCAAAATACTTGTCCATCAGAGATTCACTGGTCTGGGCTACACTTTCCATGATCATTTCACGATAAGGCGCCAGACCTTCTTTCATTTCTTCCGGTACTGTTGTATCAAAGCAGCGGTTGTCACGGCGTTCACTGCCGGTCATGTCGACAATATTCACGACACCGCGCATCTGTTCGCCTTCGCCCATGGGCAGTTCAAAAGGAATAACCTTGTTGCCCAGCAGGTCTTTGAGACTGTCCAGAACCTTGGCAAAATCCGCGTTTTCGCGGTCGCCCTTATTAATGACGATAAAAGCCGGGATATCTGCTTTTTCCAGCATTTCCAGCGCTTTCTCTGTGCCTACCTGTACGCCCGACAGGGCGTCCACCACAATCACGGCAGCGTCCGCTACCCGGAGAGCAGCATAGGCATCCCCGATAAAATCAAAATAGCCGGGAACATCAATAATATTGATCTTGTGTCCGCCATATTCAACCGGAATCACTGATGAAGAGATTGAGAACATCCGTCTCTTTTCTTCTGCGTCAAAGTCGGACAGGGTATTTCCTTCGTCAATACGTCCCATTCTGTCAATCGCTCCTGCATTAAAAGCCAGTGCTTCAGTCAAAGTGGTTTTACCTGATCCTCCGTGTCCAAGCAGAAGAATATTTCTGATGTTTTTAGTTGGATATGTTTTCATTTTTCTCTCCTTCTATGGGTCCGATGCCTTTATTTATTTCATTATTGTACAGGTTTTCATCTGCCTTGTCCATTTTATTACACAACCGTTTGCATTTCTATAAAAATATAGGTGCTTTTCCGCTCAATTATTACTAAATCAGAGCAGAAAACAGCATTCTTCATCTATACGAAATAAAAAAAAGACCCTTTCGGGTCTGTGACAGGCTGTAACCTGTTCAATTCTTATAACTGCTGATCGGGATGCCGTTTCCTCAATCCGGATCTTTCCGGAATCATTTACCTCTGATTGCCGGGTCTCAGTACCTGTTGTTACTCGGATCTGAGCTTTTCCATTACTTTTTTCTCCAGTCGTGAAACGGTCATCTGCGATTTCCCGATTATAGCGGCAACCTCTTTCTGGGTTTTTCCGTTATAATAGCGTTCTTCGATAATCATCCGTTCCACCGGATTGAGTGTCGCCAGTCTCTGCTTGAGATCTTCGACATTCCCGATATTCTCAATCTGTTCGTCTTCGTCACCGATCAGATCCATAAGCGTGGTTTCCTGACCGTCGGAATTGTTATCAAATTCCATCGACAGTGATTTCGGATAAAAGACATTATTACCTTCCAGCGCTTCAATCACCTGTTCTTCGGTAACTTCCAGATAATCGGCAATATCCTTGATGGTCGGTGTCCGCATCAGTTTATGTTCCAGTGTGGTCCTGGCCCGGTTAATTTCCCGGTTCAGCTCCTGGATTCGTCTGGGCACACGGATAATAAACTGTTTGTCACGATAATATTTCTTGATTTCCCCGATGATCGTCGGAGAAGCAAAGGTATCAAATTCATAACCGCGTTCCGGATCATACCGGTCCACCGCGTACATCAAACCGAGACAGGCTACCTGAAATATATCCTCAACATCGTTGCTCCGGTAAGCATATTTCTTGACCAGAAGCTTGGGAATATACATATAATTTTCAATCAGGCGTTTGCGCAGATCACGGTCACCGGTTCGTCTGAGTTCCCTGAACATTTCCTTTGCTTTGTCTTTTGGGATCTGGTTATTGTATTCCATGCTGCGGCCTCAGTAGCTTCGTCATGGTCAGCACCCTGCCAGGCCGATTGCAATAAT
>JBMNSG010000047.1:0-15667 GCA_050945075.1 Eubacteriaceae bacterium
TATAATTAGAAAACACAAGTATTAAAGGGTATAATACAATCATGATATTATCCGATAGATCTATAAAAAAATATCTGGAGAGTGGTGAATTGAGTATATCTCCGCTTGAACCCGACCAGATCCAGCCGGCTTCCGTAGATATCCGGCTGGGAAGAAGCTATCTCAGACTCGACGAAAATAATTTCGGCTCGATGACCATGACAGATCAAATAAAATATACACAGATCGAATGTGATGAACTGATCATACCCAGCAATTCATTCCTGCTGGCAACGACCATGGAATATATCAGACTGCCGAATAATCTCACAGCATTTGTAGAAGGAAGAAGCTCTGTCGGGCGCATGGGTCTGTTTATTCAGAACGCCGGCTGGGTCGATCCCGGATTCGAAGGTGAAATTACCCTGGAATTATACAATGCCAACAGGCTTCCGATTAAACTCGAAGCCGGAAGAAGAATCTGCCAGCTGGTCTTTGCCGCCATGGATACGGAAGCAGAAAATCCCTATTGCGGAAAATACCAGAAACAGCGTCATGCTGTAGGCTCCAGAATCTGTCTGGATGCCGAAAATGTTAACAGAAAGTAAGAATCGAAAATAAGCCCCGACCGACAGGAAACAGGTCCGGCAAACAGGAATTACATGGAAGAAAAAGAAATATATTTTGATAATGCTGCAACGACCAGGATCTATCCAGAGACGGTGAAGGTAATGCAGCATTTTTTTACGCAGGAATTCTGGAATCCGTCATCGATGTACAGGCCTGCGATTCAAGCAGAAAAAGAACTGGAAAAGGCCAGAGAAACAGTGGCAGCAGGCTTGAACGTTCCGGCCCGGGATTTGTATTTTACTTCCGGTGGAACGGAAGGAAGCAATACTGTGATTCGCGGTGTCTGTGAAGCACAGCATAACCATGACTATAATATTATAACCACACAGGTAGAGCACCCGGCGGTTCTGGAGGTTTTCCGTTATTACGAGGACAGAGGCATCAAAACAACGTATCTGCCTGTAGATGAATTCGGACGGGCGGATTTAAAAGCTCTTGAGGAAGCCCTTAACGAAAAAACTGCATTGGTGAGCATCATGGCGGTGAATAACGAACTCGGAAGTATCAACGATCTGGTGAAAGCCGGCGCTCTGATTCACGAAAAAAGCCCGAAGGCTGTTTTTCATTCCGATTTTGTTCAGGCTTTTATGAAGCTTGACGATCCGAGGCTGGATATCAAAAAAGCGGGCCTGGATGCGGTGAATGTCAGCGGCCATAAAATTCATGGCCCCAAGGGCATAGGCGCCCTCTATATCAGAAACGGTGTCAGAATCCTTCCGCTGCTTCTGGGTGGCGGACAGGAACGGGGCATGCGTTCCGGAACAGAGAATCTGGCGCTGGCAGCCGGACTGGCTTCAGCGGTTGAAAAACGGACAGGAAAAACCGGAGAGATGCAGGCTCATGCGCAGATACTCAAGGAGAGACTGCTGAAGGCTCTGTCAGATGATCCGGACCTGTGGATCGGCTCGGCGGATGATGCCAGCCCCTATGTAATCAGCCTGGGTTTTCGTGGAATCCGCGGGGAAGTTCTGCTGCATATTCTCGAAGATCAGGGAATCTATATTTCTACGGGATCGGCATGCTCTACGCATCATAAGGGCGGGCATGTTCAGAAAGCAGCAGGAACTGACAGGGAAGCAACAGAAGGAACAGTCAGAATCAGCACTTCTGAAGATAATACCCCGGAAGAAATAGATCAGCTGGCCGGTGCACTGAAAGCAGGTGTGAAACAGCTGAGGCGGGTCACCCGTTTTCATTCTAAAGACAGGAGCCGAAAATGAAACATGTAATTCTGGTCCGATACGGAGAAATAAGCCTGAAGGGCCTGAACAGAAATTATTTTATTGATCTGCTGGCCAAGAATATCCGTTCATCCCTGCATCATCTGGAATCTGCTAAAGTTCACAAGGTGCAGGGCCGGATTATCGTCGATATAGACGATAATGAAATGGATCAGGCTCTGGAACGCATTGTCCGGGTTTTCGGAATTGTTTCCGTTTCACCGGCCGTGGTCGTTGAAAGCAGTCTTGATGTGATTGAACAGACCGTCGAAGAAGCGGTTAAACCGCTGGACTTTAAAACGTTTCGTGTTTCTGCCAGACGCGCAGATAAAAGCTTTCCCATGAACAGCCAGGATCTTGCTGCACATCTGGGCGGTGTTATTCTGCGGGCGGTACCGGATATCAAAGTCAATCTGCATGATCCGGAGCTTAATCTGCAGGTTGAAGTCCGGGAAGAAAGCTATGTCTATCATGAAATCATTCCGGGCCCCGGTGGTCTTCCGGTAGGGTGCTCAGGGAAAACAGGCCTGCTCCTTTCCGGCGGAATTGACAGTCCGGTAGCGGGTTATATGATGGCTAAACGGGGCTTGACTCCGGTTGGAATTTATTTCCATGCTTTTCCGTATACCAGTGACCGTGCAAAAGAAAAGGTCATTGATCTGGCGAAGATTCTGGCGACTTATACAGGCCGTTTCAAGCTCTATGTCGTGCCGTTTACCGATCTTCAGCTGGAAATTATCGAAAAATGTCCTGAACGGCAGATTACAATTCTGATTCGCCGTTATATGGCGAGAATTGCCGAAGAGATCGCAGCAAAGGAAGGCCTGGGCTCGCTGACAACCGGCGAAAGTCTGGGACAGGTAGCCTCACAGACACAGGAAAGCCTGCTGGTTACCAATGAAGTCGCACATCTGCCGGTCCTCCGTCCGCTTATCGGAATGGATAAACAGGAAATTGTAGAGATTGCCCAGCGGATCGGAACTTTCGAAACGTCCATATTACCGTATGAGGACTGCTGTACGATCTTTGTGCCCAAACATCCGGATACCAGACCGAAGCTGGATGCTGTTAAAAAATCAGAAGAACTCCTCAGTGAAACAGCACCGGAATTGATCCGGAAAGCGGTTGAAGATTCGGAAATTATCCGGATCTGAGTGAACGATCTGTTTTTTACCGCATTCTTTTAGTAAGGAAAAGAGAACTTCCGGATCAGGGATTCTTTCAGAAACAATATAATTGAATTCAAAGCTGTATTTTGATGGTTTTTAATCATTGAAATACAGCTTTTTTATTTATCCGGTTAGTTAAGATGGAAAATTAAAGTTACTACAACTTGTCTGAAATTATACTTCATTTATAATATAAATATAAGCATCAGAAACAATAAAAGCCGGAGATTGACGGCAGATTTGGCTGAGTCGCAGTCCCTGGTACCCCGGAACTATTTCCCGTACTTCAGTTCAACGGTATGGCGAACATATTTGATGTATGGATGTAATACGGATTATCCGATCACAAGGATGAATTTGATCAGATAAAAAATGAATTCTTTTTAGGGTTATTAAAGCGGATAACCAGAAAGTAATTAATATGTTATGATTATTTTAGTATAATAATAATCAATAAACAGCTGAAAATCTTAATAATCAGATGTCATCTTTTTATTATCGTGATTTGCTGGAAATGAGGAAAAGATGAGTAAGTTCTGTACATCTTGCGGAAAAGAAAATGATGATGACGCAAAATACTGCATAGGATGCGGTGCGTCATTAACCACAGATGATGATGAATACATGACCGGTGAAATATTTCCGGACAGTTCTTCCGGATATCAGGAACAAAATCAGGAGAATGGTGACTGGAATTCTCAGTACGGCGGTCAGGATCAATACGGCGGATCAAATCAGTTTGACGGAAATTATCAATACAATGCCGGTGATCAATATGCAAAACCTCGAAAATCAAAGAAAAATCTGTTGATTGCAGGTATCATCATTGTTGCTGCTGTATTATGTGCTGGCTGCTGGTACTATTACACGCACTCCATGAATTCCGGAAATGCGACCGGTCAGAGCATGACGTCTGCGTCTAATGATAAAGGAAGTGCCAGTAAAGGTTCTGCAAGCAATAACTCCTCCTCAGACAGTTCGTCTTCTGGCAGCAGTAATTCTTCTTCAGGAAACAGCAGTTCGTCCTCAGGCAGTTCATCTGCGAACAAAAAACACTCCTATCAGATAGTCATGAAGGATGTAACCTGGGATGAAGCCAACAAACTTGCCGGCAAGGCCGGTGGTTATCTGGTGCACATCGATTCAGATGAGGAATTCGCTCAGATTCAGCAATTGATCAATGATCAGAATGATACGAACGGAAAATTTTTTATTGGCGGTTGTCGTTCCTCCGGCAGTAATGATTATTACTGGGTTGACAGTTCCAATAAGAAAACGGGTTCTTCGTTAAACAGCTCAAAATACTGGCTTTCCGGCGATCCCAGCTATTCGGATACAGATAAAAACGGAAATACAGTGACTGAAGACAAAATGGCGATTTTTTATTATGACAGAGGCGGTTACTGGGTCTGGGCGGATGTCCCCAATGATATTACATCGACAGCTCCTGAATATTCGGGAAAAATCGGTTATATCATTGAAACAGAAAGCTGATTTTAATTTGACCATGAAATCTTTCGAATGTTGACAGAAAAATATGACAGGATCATAAAAATGACCAGGAACCGGTATTGCAGGTTCCTGGTCTTTTTCAGTCTGAGATCCTATTGTGATGTGGTTAAAGTGAACTACTCTACGATGATTTTGGTGCCCGGTTCAATATTTTCGTAGATCAGTTTTGCCTGGGCATAAGGTGTATTGATGCAGCCGTGACTGCCGCTGTATTCGTAAATATCTCCGCCGTAGGTGGACCGCCAGCTGGCATCATGGATGCCGATATCGCCGTTAAAGGGCATCCAGAAGGTAACCTTGGAGGCATAGTCGGTTCCGTCTCCGTTAGAGCCCTTCAGGGTGATATCAGTAGCCTTGTAATATAGTTCGAATTCGCCTTTCGGGGTATCATGCGCGTCTTCGGTACCGGTTACTACCGGGGTAGCTGCAATTTGCTGACCGTCCTTATAGAACCACATAAACTGATTGGCGATGCTGATATAAACAAAGGTGTTGCCGAAACGGGCTTTGGCGCTTTCGATCAGCTCTTTGTTTTCATCGGTAATGACCTGGGCGACATCGTCTGAAGTTACGGAAAATGTTTCCAGTGTCCGGTCTTCGGATGTCCCGGACTGGATATCAGCCACACAGGCTTTTGTTTCATCGGCATAATTGATCAGATAACCGGTCAGCGTCTTTTTTTCTGCGACTGCCTGCTGTCTGTTTTCGAACACGTTGTACCAGTCGGAAAATTCCCGCAGGTATGCTTCGACCGAAGCCTCATCCACCTGGACATTGCCGTTTTCGTCGGTACTGAGCCAGTCTCCGAAATCGGCGACTGTCAGATGTTCCGGCCAGTCTCCGAATTCATAAGTGATGACGGTTTCCGAGGATTTTTCAAGATTATCGACAGCTGTACTGATAACAGGGCTGTCTTCGACTACTGTTGGTTTTTTATAAACATTGTCTGCAGCAAGATCTATAGTGCCGCCGTTTCCGTTAATTGCGTTTTCCCGTATTTTTTCCGTGAGAACTGCCTGGTCCGGTTCACTTCCGTTTTCTTCCGGAATAATTTCTGCTTCCCAGCCGTCCCAGACCACCTGGGCGTTTTTCATGGGCGCTGCTTCGGTCACGCAGCTCAGGGAAGCGACCGTGTCTGCAAGACTGCTTTCATTAAATCGAACCGGAACCGAAGAGGCCAGTGTTTTGTTCAGCTTTTGATAATATCCGTTCATACCATCGCGGATTTTCTGTTTGAGCAGAGTTGTCAGCAGCTGCTGGCTGTTGTTGGAATTGAGTAAAATATCACTGGTATGAATTGTATCGGTAGTTCCGTTTCCATTGATTGTAATGACCTGATCGGTCAGATTTCTTTCATACAGACTGCTTGCTTCCAGCGGGCTCACCGAATTGATGCTTATCCCGCCTACGACAGGGTCACCTGCCAGCAGACTGTCGGCGCTGGTTTTACTGCCTGCACAGGCACTGATGAACAATGCTGCTGCCAGCAGCAGGCCAATGCAGAGATGTTTCATTTTTTGCGACATTGAGTCGAATTTCCTTTCAGCTGTTCCTTATCATGATGAACAGTACAATAATTTAACTATTATATCAAAATCGTATTGTCTGTGCAAAAAAAAATACCGGTAAAACTGACAGCGTAAAAGCTGTCAGCCTTACCGGTTAATACAATCAGGGCTCAGCCCAGATCATCTTTAACAGGAACGCTTACCTGACGGTCATATGACCGGAAAGCATCATCGACCCGGGCGTTTTTCCGGGGTGCGCTGGTAAACAGACTGATAACCGGAACGGCAATCAGACCGAACAGCATGCAGGCTGCTCCGGCAGTAATCGGACTGCGCAGGAAAACAGGGAAGATCTGCGGTGCGAAGGAAACGCTGCACATAAAGACCACCGAAAAGATAAAGCAGAACCAGACTGAAGCACTGCTTGTTTTCTTCCAATACAGGCTCCAGACCATCGGTCCCAGAAAAGCTCCTGCCAGTGTTCCCCATGAAATACCCATGAGCTGTGCAATAAAGGTTACTGAGCTTTTATACTGATAAATGGCAATGGCAGCAGATATGGCGACAAAGACCACAATCAGTGCCCGGATCCAGCGAATCTGGATCTTGTCATCCATACCCTTGTCAAAGCGGGGTTTGATCAGATCCAGTGTCAGTGTAGAACTGGAGGTGAGGACCAGAGCTGAAAGAGTAGACATAGACGCAGACAGTACCAGGATTACAATAAAACCGATGAGCAGATCCGGAAGACCGGCAACCATGGCGGGAATAATGGCATCATACCCCTGTTTGGCAACATCCACCTGTGAACCGTAGAGACGGGCAAAGCCACCCAGGAAATAACTGCCTCCGGCAACAATCAGAGCAAAAATGGTTGAAATAACCATCCCTTTATTGATTGCTGCTTCGTCTTTAATGGCATAGAATTTACCAACCATTTGAGGGAGACCCCAGGTTCCCAGGGAAGTCAGGATAATAACGCTTAATAAGCCAATGGGATCCGGACCGAAAAAGGATACAAAAGGCCCGGCAAGCTGCGGGGTATCGGCGTTACTGATCTGCGAGAGTGAGCTCAAAGCCTGTGTAAATCCACCGTTAACGGAGAGTACAGCTCCGACAATCGCCGCAATACCAAAGAGCATGATCAGCCCCTGGACAAAGTCATTCACTGCGGTAGCCATATAGCCGCCCGCAATAACGTAAATGCCGGTCAGAACAGCCATGAGCAGAATACACCAGCTGTAGTCGATGTTAAAAGCCAGTCCGAACAGTCTGGAGAGTCCGTTATAGAGGGAAGCCGTGTATGGAATCAGGAAAATGAACGTGATCAGAGAAGCAGCTGTTTTAAGGCTGGAGCTGTCAAATCGCTTTCCGAAAAATTCAGGCATGGTTGCCGAGTCATAGAACTGGGTCATCAGGCGTGTTCTGCGGCCGAGTACTACCCAGGCCAGAAGCGAGCCGATCAGCGCATTGCCGATACCGACCCATGTCGATGCAATCCCGTATTTCCAGCCAAACTGGCCGGCATAACCGACAAAGATAACAGCAGAAAAATATGAGGTTCCATAAGAGAAAGCAGTGAGCCAGGGACCGACCTCGCGTCCGCCGATTACAAAATCGGAGACCCGGTTGGCAGTCTTGCGATAGTACCATCCGATTCCCAGCATGACAGCAAAGAAACAGACGAGCATAATAATTTTAGCAGTCATATAATATCCTTTCGCCATTTAAAGCGCTGTAGTGTTGCTTATAAGTTTAACAGAGATTGAGGTATCTTTCAAATCAGGAGTTAACAGAAATAGGGTATTATGAATATGTAAAGAACGAATCGGACAGATACAAACAGAGGGGATTCCGCCCCTGTGCAAATCGATATAGAGAGGCAAACGATGGAAAAACTGTATAATCCTGATGATATCAGACTGATCATAACCGATATGGACGGCACACTGCTCAATACTGCCAAAGAACTTCCGAAAGAAACCTACGAGATTGTCACAAAGCTGTCCGAAGGCGGCATTCGCTTTGTGGTCGCTTCCGGGCGTCAGTACTGGAATATCCGCCATTTATTTGAATCGATACTGGATCGTGTCAGTTTTATTGCAGAAAACGGCGGTGTGACTTTTGAAGATGACGAGCTGGTGAGTACCATTCCGCTGGATCCGCTGCGCTGGCATCAGTATCTTGAAACGGCAGAAACAATACCGATGTCATTTCCTGTTCTATCCGGTGTAAAAAAGGCCTATATTCAGGATACGGATATGGACTTTCTCCGGAATATTGTCAATTATTATCGTCGTTTCGAAGTCATCCCTGATCTAAACGCTGTTGATTACGACGAAATTATCAAACTTTCAGTCTGCGATATGCAGAATGCGGAACGTAATGCCTATCCATATCTGGAAAAGTATTCAGACGAGGCGATGGTTAAAGTCTCCGGAGACGAATGGGTGGATATCAATGCGCTCAACTGTAATAAAGGCGTGGCGATCGAAGTCATGCAGGAAAAACTCGGTATCGGAACGGATCAGACCATGGTTTTTGGCGATTTCCTCAATGACAGCGAAATGATGGGACGTGCTAAATTCAGCTATGCTATGAAAAATGCGCATCCGGCATTGAAAAAGCTGGCTAACTTTCAGGCACCGAGCAACAATGAAGAAGGCGTTATCAAGGTTCTTAAAGACAGATTCAAGCTTTCCTGATAAAATATAAATTCAAATTTAACACCAAAAGGATCAGAATATGGAAATCAAAGTAAAAATCGAAGGACTGGATTGTCCGACCTGTGCTTATAAAATGGAAAAAGCCATTCGCAAATTTCCTGAAGTGAAGGATGTCAGTGTATCCTTTGTGACCCAGTGTATTTTTATCAATACAGTGGAACTCTCAGAAGAACAGATTGATACACTTATTCAAAAGACAGGGGACGCCTGCCATGTGATCGAAGATCACTGTAAACTGAGCGGACATAAAAAAATAGCGGAAATCGATAAAGAAAATGACTGAAGAACGTTTTATGCAGATTCTCAATCCTCTGCTCCAGGATCCGGATCTGATGGTAAAGGTAAACGAAGCACCGGACTGGGAGAGCGGTTTCCAGGCTGCAGCCGACGTTATCGAAGGGCTGACTCTTGACGAATGGAATATGGCTATGGGACTGATTCGTCAGGCAGTTACGGGCAATGCAGAGAATTAACAGAAAATACACGATTTGCCTGATCTCCCTGCTTCTTGTCTGCGTGACCATGCTTACAGGATGTTCAGGTACTCCGGTCACGAAATCCGGACTTCTGCTGGATACGGTTGTTTCAATCACCGTTTATGACGGCAGTCAGGAAGATCTGGATGCAGCATTTGATCTGATATCCGATTATAATGACAAGCTTGATGCTTTTTCAAAAACCAGCGAAATCGGCCGGATCAATGCCGATTCTCCGACTGTGCTTTCGGACGATATCTACGGACTGCTGAAAGACTCGGTGGATTATCAGCAGAAAACCGGCGGTGCCTTTGATCCCGTTCTGGGTTCTCTGATTGATTTGTGGCATATTCAGGATCCAGAAGTCCGGGAGGCTCCTTCGTCAGATGAAGTTTCCGGGGCATTAAGTCACAGCGGCAGTTCGCTGCTTATTCTTGACGACCAGACCCAGTCAGCGCAGTTAACTGATCCGGATGCTTCTGTTAACCTGGGTGCGGATGCCAAGGGCTTTGTCGGAGATCAGGTGGCAGAACTGCTCCAGAGCCGCGGCGTTAAACATGCCCTGATCAACCTTGGCGGAAATATTGTGGCAGTGGGCGGTAAATCTTCGTTCGAGAAGTTCACTATCGGTATTGATAATCCGTTTGACACCTCAAAAAATCCGACAGGGACATTGTCTGTTTCAGATCAAAGCGTCGTGACCTCAGGAGATTACCAGCGTTATTTTACGGATTCTTCCGGAAAAAAATATCATCATATTCTGGATCCGGCGACTGGTTATCCGGCGGATTCCGGTCTGACCCAGGTTGTAGTGGTTGCAGATTCTTCTGAAACTGCTGATATTCTTTCCACCTCGCTGTTCGTACTGGGCAAAGACAAGGGTCTGGCTTTCCTGAAACAGATTGATCCAGACGGAAAAATCGGCGTGATCTTTACCGATAAAGAGAAAAACATTACGGTGACAAGTAACCTGAAAGACAATTACACTCTGGCGGATGAATATAAAAACGAGTTTACAGTTACCTATAGCTGAGTCGTTCCTGCATAATAATATATGGATTCAGCTAAATAGATACTGATAAAGCTGCCCGCTTTTGATATGATGAAAAAAAGGGGGTACGTCATGATAGATTACGAACCGATATTGAAATTTGAAATAACAGAGGGCCCTGATAAAGGGCAGTTTATAGAAATGCATCTTTCGGAATTTGAATGGCCCAAAGGCGGGAAGGGAACCTGTCCGAAATGCGGCAGTCCGGTAACCGGCACCGGCAAGGACTGGAAATGCAGCAGTGAAGACTGCGGACTGACGATGAAGGGTCCCATTTTCTAGATGCGGTTGATTGACGGATATTTTGATCAGAATCAAAAATCCCGGTTTTGTCCTGTTAACGGATGAAACCGGGATTTTTTAATCGTGAATGATGGTCATAAAGTCCCGGCAGCAAAGCAGATTATCATTCACATTCGGGATAAACTGTCTGATTTCGCAGCCAACTGCTTATCTGCACAGCAATGTGATAGATGGTATAATATTGAATGCAATTGAAACTTTTCTGAACTGAGGAATATTAATACAATGGATAAAAACAGTTCTGTTCCGAAACATATAGCAGTCATTATGGATGGAAACGGAAGATGGGCAAAAAAACGCATGCAGCCCAGAATGTTCGGTCATCGTGCCGGAATGAAAGCACTTCATGAAACAGTACAGGCTGCGTCTGATATGGGGATCAAATACCTGAGTGTTTACGCATTTTCTACGGAAAACTGGAAGCGTTCAGAAGATGAGGTCGGCGGGCTGATGAATCTGGCCGTTGAATACTTTTTCAAGGAAATTGAAGAATTAAACGAAAAGAATGTCCGGGTTCTGGTTCTGGGCGACACAGACGGACTTCCCGTGAAGGTACAGGAAGCTGCCGCCAATGCAGAAAAGCTGACAGCCGCTAATACCGGGCTTACGCTTAATGTTCTGCTCAATTACGGCGGACGCGACGAGATGATCCGGGCATTCCGTCAACTGGAAGAAGAGGGTGTGCAGCCGGAAAATATTGATGAACAGATGATTTCAGACCATCTGTATACAGCCGGACAGCCGGATCCCGATATCCTGATCCGGACCAGCGGGGAAAAACGCCTCAGCAATATGATGCTGTGGCAGATTTCCTATGCAGAGATTTTCTTTGTCGATACATTGTGGCCGGATTTCGGAAGAAAAGACCTGGAAGCAATTCTCGAGGAATACTCGCGCAGAGACAGACGCTTTGGTAATGCCTGATGAAGAAACGTGTTATTACAGCAGTCATCGGGCTGCCGTTTCTGATCCTGATCGTCTGGCTGGGCGGCTGGTATCTTACGGCAATGGTTCTGGCTTTATCCCTGGTGGGGATGTACGAATACTCGAAAGCCGTGAGTAACGGACTGGAACGTCCGATTAACAGAGGGCTGATCAGTGTTCTGACTATCATTCTGGTTGCAGTGATGCGTACGGATTATTACACCATGCTGCCGGTTCTCGTCGGGATGGTTATGGTCTGCCTGTGCTGGGAAATCTTTACCGGCCGTGAATTCGAACGGGCAGCCTTTGAAATTTTCGGGTTAATGTATATTCCGCTTATGTTCAGCTTTCTGATGCTGTTCGGAGATTTAAGAAACGGCGAATATTACATCTGGATGGTTTTTGTAGCGGCATTTTCGACAGATACCTTTGCTTATCTGACCGGGCGCATGTTAAAAGGGAAAAAACTGGCACCCGATATCAGTCCCAACAAGACTATTTCCGGATCTATAGGCGGTATTGTAGCCTGTGCCGTTTTCATGGTGATTTACGGTCTGGTTCTGCAGAAGTCATTTGGCTTTACAGTACCGCTCTGGGAAACAGCTGTCCTGGGTGTTGTCGCTTCAGTAGCCGGACAACTTGGTGATTTATCTGCATCCCTGATTAAACGCCGTTTTCAAGTCAAGGATTTCGGTAAAATTCTGCCGGGACATGGCGGAGTTCTGGATCGTTTTGATTCGGTATTGTTTATCATACCGATTATTTATCTCTTTGCCGTCTACACGACTGGCTGAGCTGGAAAGGCAATTATGATTGCAGTTTATATTCTGATCACGTTGCTGATGCTGACACTTCTGGTGACTGTTCATGAATTCGGCCATTTTATTATGGCAAAAAAGTGCGGGGTTACCGTACTTGAGTTTTCGATTGGCATGGGTCCGGCTCTATACAGTAAACAGGGAGAAGAAACTCTGTTCTCGATACGGGCTTTCCCGATCGGGGGTTATTGCCGCATGCTCGGGGAACAGGAGGATGATGAAAGTCCGGAGGCGGATGACAGTGCTCCGGAACCAGAGTCAGCCTGTCCGGTTCCCGACGATTTGAAAGAGCAACAGGCTTCCGGAAGTGATGTAGCGGATGATGCTGTAAGCGGGATCGTTCAAAATGAGGCAGATCCCGGCGATTTCAGGAATAAAAGCAAGGCACAGCGTTTTGCCATTCTGGCTGCAGGACCGGTTATGAATTTTGTTCTGGGCTTTATTCTGCTGCTGATTTGTTATTTCTGTCTGGGTGCCAGTGTCAGCCAGGCATTTACAGCCGGAGGCCAGGCTTTTGTGGCCTACAGTACGGCTGTTTTCGATTCGCTGCGCATGCTGTTTACCGGAGAAGTCGGAATCAATGATCTGGCTGGACCTGTGGGAATGGTTTCCATGGTCCAGGAGGTTTATTCTTATGGTTTTGTGATGCTCATTTCTTTTTCTGCTTTCCTGTCGATTAATCTGGGCGTCATGAATCTCCTGCCTATTCCGGCTCTGGATGGCGGTCAGATGTTTATTATTGCGGCAGAAGCAGTCTGCAGACATGATCTTTCCGAGAAGATCAAGGGCTATCTGATTGCAGCGAGCTTTGTATTTCTGATCGGATTGATGGTACTGGTAGCAGTCAATGATGTACTGCGGATCACCGGATAAAGGAACTCAACGATGAAAAGAAGACAAACACGCAGTGTAAGAGTCGGTGACCGCGTTATTGGCGGTAATGCTCCGATTTTGATTCAATCCATGACCAATACGGATACCAGGGACGCCGCAGCTACCGCCGGCCAGGTAAACAAACTGGCACAGGCTGGGTGCGGACTGGTCCGCTGTGCGATTCCCGACATGGAAGCGGCTCTTGCAATCCGTGAAATCAAAAGACAGACGAATGTCCCGCTGGCTGCAGATATTCATTTTGATTACAGGCTGGCGCTTGCAGCAGTAGACTCCGGAATAGATAAGCTGCGCATTAATCCCGGAAATATCGGCTCTGCCGATAAAGTGCGGGAAGTAGCCAGAGCTGCATCAGGTGCCGGTATTCCTATCCGCATCGGAGTGAACGCCGGATCTCTGGAAAAAGAACTGCTGGACCAGTACGGACATCCGACGGCAGAAGCCATGACGACATCGGCAATCCGCCAGGCGGAGCTGCTGGAAGACTGCGGGTTTTCTGACATAGTTATATCGATGAAAGCCTCTGATGTGGGTTTGACGGTAGCCGCCGCAAGACTTCTTGCTTCACAGACGGATTATCCGCTTCATCTCGGAGTGACTGAAGCCGGCCTGCCCAGAAGCTCGGCAGTCAAGTCGGCAATGGGGATCGGATCATTGCTGTTGGATGGCATCGGAGATACGATCCGCGTATCGGTGACAGGCGATCCGATAGAGGAAATACCGCTGGCCAAAGATATCCTGCGGGCAGCCGGCTGTGATTTCGGAATGCCGTCGATCGAGCTGGTGTCCTGTCCGACCTGCGGCAGAACGGAAATTGATCTGATTGGGATAGCCAGTGAGGTAGATCGCCGGATTCAGGAAATACCGGTCAGAAAAAACATGACAGTCGCTGTTATGGGCTGTATAGTCAATGGTCCCGGCGAGGGACGGGAAGCAGATCTGGGCATGGCAGGAGGAAAAGGACGGGGCGTTCTTTTCAAAAAAGGAGAAATATTCAGGACTGTTCCTGAAACAGAAATTGCCGATGCTCTGATTGAAGAATATATTCGGATGCAGGAAGAGGAAGTATGACAGCATCAGAAACATTTCAAAAAATTATGAAAACCAACGAGCTGGTTCTTGAATCGGTCTGTGAAAAGACCGGTTCGGGCCGGCTCGAACTTTTGTTCAGAAGCAACAGAAATTTTTCGAGACCGGAAACAGACAGGTTGGAGATGGAACTTCCGGGACTATTCCCGTTTGCATCCGGTATCGATATTGTAGTAAAGAGACAGGTTCAGACCGGTGTTTCTGAAACAACAGAGATGCCGGAACCGGATTTTCCTGACCCGGGTTTTCCGGAATCAGCTGCTCCGGAATCGGTTATGCCGGAACCGGACTTCCCGGAACCTGATTTTGAAGGTTTTGACTCAATGCCGGAGCCGGATGACGAATTATACAATGCACCGGTGCCGGATTTTCCGGAATTTAATTCATCGGCAGATCGTGTGACGGGTGATATCACTTCTAGTGATTCCATGAGCAGCCGGACAGTTAACCCGGGAGTGAAACCGGAAGCTGCTGAAAAAGCGGCAGAACTGCAGGGCCAGTCAGAACTGCAGAAACCGGAAGATGATGAGGATGAGCATCATCCGGATGAAACAGAAACGGGCGCGAATGAGCATCAGATTCCTGACTGGCAGAAAGCCAGAATGCAGAAGATGATGGCAAGAATCGAGAAACAGACTCTTGAACATCAGAAAAATGACCAGAGCAGCGAACCGGAGCAATATCAGCATCGTCCGGGGATGGTGCTGTGCGGAAAAACCATTAAAAACGCAGTCATTCCCATGAAAGAGCTGGATATGACTTCGGAATCACAGGTCAACGATATTACCGTCTGCGGAGAAATACTCAAAGCGGAGGTAGTGGATATTTCCGATAAGACGGTATTATTCAAATTTAATATTACCGACAAGACAAACAGCATCAGCTGTAAAAAATTTATCCAGAAGAATAAAGAAGGCATGGCGGAAAGAATGGAACAGGCTCTGGTTCCGGGCGCCTGTTTTACAATTCGCGGGAAACTGGTCTACGATAATTACGAACGCCAGAAGCTTATGGATGTTCAGGATA
The DNA here is from genome assembly GCA_050945075.1 of Eubacteriaceae bacterium. GTDB lineage: Bacteria > Bacillota > Clostridia > Eubacteriales > Eubacteriaceae > UBA7485. The sequence continues at coordinate 15,323 of JBMNSG010000047.1, forward strand.
TTGTCTGCGCTCCGGTAGTGAAGCGGACAGACAATGCAGAAACCAAACGGGTTGAGCTGCATATGCATACGCAGTATTCGGCTATGGATGCTGTAAGCAAGGTTTCCGATATTATGGCCAGAGCCCGTGATTTCGGTCACGATGCCGTGGGCATAACCGACCATGGTGTTCTTCAGGCTTTCCCGGAAGTACAGATCCTGGCTAAAAAATACGGGATTAAGGCACTCTATGGTGTGGAAGGATACCTGGTAGACGGAGGCAGGCCTGTCGTTACCTGCGGAACGCTGGGAACGGATCAGAATTTTGATGGTGAATTCGTCTTTTTTGACCTGGAAACCACCGGAC
>JBMNSG010000048.1:0-15194 GCA_050945075.1 Eubacteriaceae bacterium
AAAGACCTCTCTTTGCAGGGCAGAATTGCAAAGGATACCATCAAAAAGCATCATGTCGATGTTTTCCTGATGAGCTGCAAAGGGCTGGATCTCGAAAGCGGTGCGCTGGACTCCAATGAAGGCGAAGCAGAAATCAAAAAAGTCATGCTTTCCCAGGCGTCTAAAGTTGTGCTGCTTATTGACCATACAAAATTTGACAAAAAAGGCTTTATCCAGCTTACCGGGCTGGATAGCATCGATACTGTTGTAACAGACTGTAAGCCCAGCGATGAATGGCTGGAGAAATTCAGGGAACATAATATCGATGTAATTTTCTAAAAGAAGGGGATAGAACAGGGGATCGCACCGGGCATCGGGACCGGAGGCGGCTGTTCGGTTATTGGCTTATGAAGAAAAAAGAGAAGGCTCCGACATCGATCATTAAAAAAATGGTGATCGCCCTTGTCGGCGGCATTATTGTCGGGTCACTGTGTCTGTATCTGAAAACGACACTCACGGCAAATGGAAATGAAGCAGCATGGGAATGGATCAATCAGCTGCTCTTTCAGGACATTACTACCAAAGAAGGACTTCATGCAGTAGGTCTTTTCTATATTGTAGGCAAGATCTTCATGAACGGCCTGCAGCTGGGTATCGTTCCGCTTGTTCTGGTTTCACTCAGTCTGTCCATGTGCAGTTTGACAGGTCCTCAGAAACTGGGAAAGATTGCCGGAAAAACGATTCTCTGTTTTCTGGGTTTCTACGTTGTCGGCGCTACCGTTTCCGGATGCATAGCCTGGGCCGTGAAGGAAGCAGGATTCTTTAATGTCAACCTTCCTTATATTGCAGTAGACAATGTAGCCACCATGGAATCTTACAATCCGCTTACGATCGTGGTTAATGCGGTCCCCAGTAATGTTTTCGCGGCCTTTACCTCCAACAACGGAATCCTCTCTGTTGTAGTAATCGCAGTTATTCTGGGACTGTGCATGCAGAAACTTCCGGACAAGACAAAACCGGTCAAAGAGCTGTTCCTGAGCTTAAACGACATGATCCAGCTTTATCTGGATTTCTGGATAAACAAGATAAGCCCGGTCGCGATTTTCTGCATGATTTCCAGAACCTTCGCCATTTACGGGATCGAATATCTCAAGCCAGTCGCTGCCTTTATCGTAACCACCACACTGACCGGACTGCTTCTGGTCTTTACCCTCTATCCGCTTGGCATTTTCCTGACCACCAGACTCAACCCCTGGCCCTTTATGAAAAAGATTCTCAAGGTCGGGGTTTTCGCAGCCGCTGTAAATTCCTCCGCAGCGACACTGCCCCTGAACATGGAAACCTGTCAGAATGAACTGGGCTGCAGCGATGAAGTAACCAGTTTTGTTCTCCCGACCGGGATGACCATTAACATGAACGGGACCACCGTCATGCATATGATCGCCATTACCTTTATTGCCACATCTGCGGGTATCAATATTACACCCGGTAATCTGATCCTGGCGGCAATACTTTCGATTTCAGTTGCCATGGGCACACCGGCAATACCAGTTGCCGGAACCACCATGATTTATGCTATTCTTACCGGACTTGGATTCACCAGTGACGCCTGCATGCTGGGATATGCACTGGTACTGGCTATGAATTATCCGGCCGGCATGGCTGTCATCACCATGAATGTAGTCGGTGATGCCGCTACTGATGTCATTGTAAGTGCTCAGGAAGGACAGCTCGACAAAGACGTTTATTACGGAAGAAAAAAACTGACGAAAGAAACGATCCAGACAGAAGAAAGAATCCTGACCGAAGATACAATCCAGACCGAAGACATCATTCAAGCTGAAGAAACAATGCAGACCGAAACAGACAAGAACGAAGAAGACAAGACAGAATAAAGTCTGGATAAAAAGAAACCGGATAGGAAAGCCGGAAACAAAAACCGCCGGGATTACCCCCGGCGGTTTTTAACAGCATTTCATGATGGAAGGATTTCACCCTTACGGCTTCCACCTCATTTTTTCATCGACAGCAGCGCCTGGGCGGTATTGATATCTGTAATCAGGACATCGATCATTTTGTGGCTGACTGCAGTGTAAATGCATTGCAGCTTGTCAGGCCCGCCAGCGATCCCGACCACGGTCGGGATCTTTTTTATTTCGTCGATATTCAGCGAAATCACATGACGGTTCCAGTCACAGTCGATTTCTTTCCCGTTTTTATCGTAGTAATTAAAGGAAATATCGCCGTTGAGCTTCTTTTTCAGGCTGTTCAAATCGGAATTGCGTTCGAAATAATATTTGTTAAGCAGCTGGAAAACCTTCGGGGAATTGCCGATGCCGACCAGTGCCAGATCTGCGTTTCTGGCTTCTTCCAGCACGTTGGCGATAAAGGGCTCCTGCTCCAGGATCCGTTTGGCCTCCAGCGAGTTGATGATAATGGGTACGTGCAGCTGCAGAAAATTACCGCCGCAGGAGCGGGCGAAAATCGAGCAGATGTGATTGGCCTGGATGTACTGGTCGGTATTGTCCAGCCCGCCTGAGAGCGGTACAAAGGTCACGCTGCTCAGCTGCGGATAAGAAAAGCTGATGGCTGTTTCGTAGACGGTGGTGCTGGAAGCGATGGCGATTTTTTTACAGCGGGGGAGTCTGCGGGCCAGATATTTGGCGCCGGCGCTCCCCAGTTTTTCCTTGATCTGACTGGGATCGGTTGTGCCGATGCAGACGACATCCTCCAGTCCGTACAGATCCTTGAGCATGTGCTCGGTCGACCGGTAGGGGTTGATGTCCTCGTCATGGATGATGATTTCGACCATCCCCATTTTGCGGGCTTTCTGAAGCAGCTTGGAAACCAGCGAGCGGCTGATGAACAGTTTTTTTGCGATCTCCGCCTGCGTCAGCTGATCTTCATAATACAGATGGGTGATTTCTGACAGAAAACGGATATCATCATTGTCGTTCATTGTTTCCAAACCTCTCCGGCATTTATTTTGCGGCACTGCGGATCAGGCGTTCGTGTTCACCTGAAAATGATCCAGCAGGATTTTTTCGGCTTCCGCATTCCAGCAGTTATGATTATTTTTACACGTTTCTGCCAGCCTTGCAAACAGCGGATCGGTTTGGCCCAGTTTTTCAAAATCATCAATTGCGGTCAGCGGCATGTCAATCTGCGTGTAGATGAGTTTTTTACCGCCCGGAATTTTCGGGAGGTTCAATGTGGTTTCAGCTGCACTGTCCAGCCCGCCTACATGGGTCACCATCAGGCTGGGGGAGATCCGTCCCTGTTCCGTAAGCTCGATGGCCTTCATGAAATCATCATTGGTACATCCGGAATAGCCGACATAATGCGTAAAAGCGTAGTGAATGTTGTACATATTGATTTCCGCGGAGAGCTCGTGATCGACCGGACCGGCGAAGAACAGCAGGCAGCCGTCCTGGCCCAGGATCTTGTCGCCCTGCTCGATTACGCTCTTTACCGGCGTGAAGATCAGAACATCATCATAACCGTGCCCGTCAGTCAGATCCATGAGATCGCCGACAACATCGGCCGATTTGACGCTGTTAAAGAAAACCAGCTTCTTGCCGTAGTGTTCTCTGTCCGAGAAGATATTTTCCGCTCTGGCCAGGCGTTCTTCCGAAATGTCGGTGCAGACGACCGTTGACGGACCCGGGTCCAGCTGCATCGCGTAGTCAATGGCTTCCAGACCCATCGGCCCGCAGGCGCCCATGATAATCAGATTGCCGCCTTCCTTTACGCCCATGACATGGCTGTGATTTTTTGTGAAGGTGTGGTACATGCGGTTAAATCCGGCGATGACGCAGGAAACCGGTTCTGTCAGTGAGCACTGGAAGAACGAGTCACTGCGCACCGGAATCAGGCAGCCCATTTCCATGACTTCGCTGGGGATGATGCTGTAGGTGCTGTCTCCGCCAAAGTCCGGGTAGGAATAACCAACTGTCAGATTGGTGTTTTTATAATTGAGGGACGGCTGAATGGTAAACTTCTGGCCGGCCTTGTATTTGTCTTTCCACTTGTCGCCCACTTTTACAATCGTGCCGCACATTTCATGCCCGATGATCACCGGTTCTTTTAAATCGTTGACGACGCGCTTGTGCTTTTTGCCCTGCTGGGACAGCTTCCAGGATGACATGCAGACACTGTCTGTCATAAGCTTCACCAGAACCTGATCTTCCTGCATTTCCGGAAGTTCAAAGGTATCCAGTCTCAAATCATTTTCTCCATGTAGTCTGACTGCTTTTGTTTTCATTGATTTGCTCCCTTATCTGGTTGATGCCGGTTTGAATCCGGCGTAATCTGCCTGTTGCTTTATCTGCATTGTAGCAAGGTCTGCTGCGTCAATCAATCAACAGACACGGATTGGAACATTTGACACGGAATGCGGACGATATAACGTCATAAGCACTAAGAAAACAAGAAAAAGTTCCGATTTCCAGATTCTATAGACGAGAATAAAAAGCAATTGATATATTAGAGCTGCTCAAAACTGAAGAATTCATGGAGGGAATATTATGCTGGTGACACTGAAGGATATGCTTGCGGATGCTAAGAAAGGTCAATATGCAGTCGGTGCTTTTAATACAGTCAATCTCGAATCGCTGACCGCGGTGCTGGAAGCGGCAGAAGAACTGAACCGGCCGGTTATCGTCCAGCACGCGCAGGTACATGAACAGGTTATCCCGCTCGACACCATCGGACCGGTTATGCTGGCCATGGCAGAAAAGGCAGCAGTGCCGGTCTGCGTGCATCTGGATCACGGCGAAACCTTTGATATGTGTGCCCGTGCCATCCGTATGGGCTTTACATCGGTCATGTTTGACGGATCTGCAGAAAGCTTTGAAGACAATGTCAGACATACAGCGGAAATTGTAAAAATGGCTCATGCCTGCGGTGTGTCCGTAGAAGCGGAGCTGGGTCATATGTTCAATTCCACGGTAGGCGCAGCCGGGGCGGCTTCCAGCGCGGAAGACTACGCTTCACTCGATGACTGCTACACCAATCCGGAAGATGCAAAAGCCTTTGTGGACCAGACCGGCGTCGATGCACTGGCAATCGCTTTTGGTACCACCCACGGTGTTTATCTGAAGGAACCCCATCTGGATCTCGACCGCGTTACCCGCATCCGTGACATTACAGGATTGCCCCTGGTCATGCACGGCGGCTCCGGTGTTTCGGATGATGACTTCAGAAAAGCTATCCACAACGGCATTACCAAGGTGAACTACTTTACCTATATGTCACTGGCCGGCGGGGAAGCCGTAAGGAAATACATAAGCGAAAACGGGGATAACAAGCTGTTCTTCCATGATATTGCCCTGGCCGGGAAACAGGGAATGAAGGAAAATGTGAAGAAAGCGATAAAGGTGTTTTCGTGCGAATGAAGGTGAAATTATCAATAATAATAGTTAAGTATAGATTTTCATATAATATAAGTAATATAAAATGATTTTATACAATTATGTTTATAGAATGAGTTACGTTGGGTAAGTAAATTCTTTATTAACACATAAAATGAAAATAACCGTGGTATTATGTTGCAATACCCGTTAAAGTGGACATTAAGAATAATAAGTAACTTTTGAATGCTATCAATCAAAAACGTTTGGTGGCATTCTTCATGTTGCTCTTTTATAATATTTATGAACTATTTCAGAGTTCATATGGGAATTTGCATTTATGTACTTATAAGTTCGTAGTTATTGTACCTAATATATCCACCTATAACTTTGCAAGACCATCTTTATTTATATAATAAATTATCAGTATTCAATATTTAAAAAATCAAGATATTTAAGTTTAAAAACGTAAATGTCGAACTGAAATGTAAATCTGTTTTTTACTTGCATGATACTTGACAGTATTCTATTTTGCGTTATGATGTATACAACGATATATACAATAATGCTTTCGCATAATAAGAGTGCTGAAAAAGCAGAGTCTTTTAAACATATATGCAATAGAAAGGTAAAAAAATGAATTCAATTTACGAACATTTTGCGGAACTGGGTGTTATTCCGGTGATCAAGGTCGATGATCCGGATCAGGCAGAGCCGCTGGCAAAAGCACTTTGCGAAGGCGGACTGCCGGCAGCGGAAGTTACATTCCGGACAGACTCGGCAGCTGAAACGATTGCCCGGATGGTTAAAGCCTGTCCAGACATGCTGGTCGGTGCCGGTACGGTTTTAAATCGCGATCAGGTCGATGCAGCGATTGCAGCCGGCGCACAGTTTATTGTAAGCCCCGGTTTGAATCCGGACACTGTATCCTGGTGCATCGAAAAAGGCGTTCCGATTCTACCGGGAACCTGTACACCCGGCGATATCGAACGAGCCATTTCGCTGGGACTGGATGTCGTTAAGTTTTTCCCGGCAGAAGCCTCCGGCGGTATCAATATGATTAAAGCACTGGCTGCTCCTTACAACAAAATGAAATTCATGCCGACCGGCGGGGTAAAGCCTTCTAATCTGAAGGATTACCTGGAACAGGACTGCATTCTTGCCTGCGGCGGAACCTGGATGGTTCCGGATTCAGCTTTACAGGCAGGGGATTTTGATAAGATCCGCTGGCTTACAGAAGAAGCGGCGGACATCGTAAAAGACATTAAAAAAACAAAATATGTGAAATAAGAAAACAGAAATATTAGAAATCGGGGAGGACAATTTGGCAAAAACAGTAACAATGGGAGAAATCATGCTGCGGTTTTCACCGCCCGGGCATCAGCGATTCGCGCAGACCAGGGAACTGGAAATCTCATATGGCGGCGCGGAAGCCAATGTAGCCATGGCACTTGCAGGTTTCGGACACAATGTCGTTTTTGTGACCAGGCTGCCATTTAATGCGCTCGGGGACTGTGCACGCGGCTGTCTTATGGAACATGGAATAGACTGCAGCCACATTGCCCGCGGCGGAGACAGGCTCGGGACTTATTACCTGGAAAACGGTACATCGGTACGTCCGGTCAGTGTTATTTACGACCGTGCCGAAAGTGCCTTTGATGAGATCAATCCTTCGGATTTCGATTTTGACAAGATTTTTGAAGATGCGCAGCTGTTCCACGTTTCCGGTATTACACCGGTCCTCAGTGATTCCTGTGCAGAAACAACACTGGCGGCTCTGAAGAAGGCTAAGGAAAAAGGCATCACAACCTCCTTCGATCTTAATTACCGAGCCAAGCTGTGGAAAACGGATATTGCGGAAAGACAGAAACGCTTCCGCAGCATGATGCCTTATGTGGATATTTGCTTTGGCAATGCCAGAGACGCGGCCCTGACACTGGGCTACGGAGACGGCAGTATCGATTATATAAACGGGGACTTCGCTCCCTGTGTGTCCGAACCGGTGATGAGAGACGTACTCAACACCTTCGGCTTCAAATACATGGTTACATCGCTGCGAAATTCCACATCTGCATCGCACAACATCTATTCAGCCTTCGCGGTGGACCGGGAAAGCAGCTGCAGGGGAACTGAACGAGACGTGATCATCACCGACCGGGTCGGAAGCGGAGACGCTTTCGCAGCCGGATTCCTGAATAAAATCATTCAGGGAGAAAACATGTATGAAGCACTGGAATTCGGGATCGCATCGGCGGCAATGAAACATACCATACCGGGAGACGTTCTCTATGCCAGTGAAGAAGAAATTCAGGCGTTAATCGACAACGGGGGATCCGCCAGGGTTGTTCGCTGATCATAATAGCAGCAGACAGGAATTTAACAAACAGGAAGAAAAGGGGAACATGAAAACAATCAACCAGACCATGAAAAACACTTTCGGCCATTATCCGGAAAAGGTCCTGCAGTTCGGGGAAGGAAACTTCCTTCGTGCATTCGCAGACTGGATGATCGACGGAGCTAATGAAAACGGCGCTTACCAGGGCAGTATCGTCCTGTGCCAGCCTATTGCCCAGGGCCAGCAGATGAAAGAAATGATTAACGATCAGGACGGCCTCTACACGGTGGTGATGAGAGGGATCGAAGACGGTCAGCCCGTGGAAAAGATCAAGCCCATCCGCTCTATTTCCCGCTGTATCAATGCATATGACGACTACGATGCGCTGATGCAGCTGGCGGCCAGTCCGGATCTGGAAACTGTGGTTTCCAATACTACTGAAGCCGGGATTTCGTATCACGAAGGGGACAAGCTTACTGACTGTCCGCCGGTTTCTTTTCCGGCCAAGGTCACAGCGTTTCTCTATCATCGCTACCAGGCATTTAACGGAGACCATAACAGGGGCCTGCTGTTTCTGCCGGTGGAACTGATCGACAATAATGGTGCGGAACTGAAGAGAATCGTATTAAAATATGCACATGAATGGAATCTGGAACCTGCGTTTATCGAATGGGTGGATCAGGACAATCATTTCACCAGCACGCTGGTGGATCGGATCGTGACCGGCTATCCCCGTGACCAGGTGGCAGAATTCGAAGAAAAACTGGGCTACAAGGACAATCTGGTGGACACCTGTGAAGTCTTTAACCTCTGGGTGATCGAAGGCGATAAAAAATGGGCGGACATCATGCCGGTTCATAAGAGCTGCGGCAATGTGATCTGGACGGATGATGTAACCCCCTATAAGAAGCGCAAGGTCAGAATTCTAAACGGCGGACATACAGGAACAGTGCTGGCTGCTTATTTGTCAGGACATGACATCGTTCTGGATTTCATGAACGATCCGGTGTTTAAAAACTATCTGGAAGGACTGACCTTCGGAGAAATTATCCCGACACTCGATCTTCCGAAAGAAGAACTGGAAAAATTTGCCCGCGATGTCGAAGACCGCTTTGCCAATCCTTATATCAGACACCGTCTTCTGGACATTTCACTGAATTCCTGCTCAAAGTTCAATGCACGCTGTCTGCCAACGCTGCTTGACTACATCAGCCAGTTTGATGAAATCCCGCAGCATCTTGCTTTCGCAATGGCAGCCTTTATCAGATTTTACAAGATAAGCAGGAACGAAGACGGCAGTTATACCGGACAGCGGGAAGACGGAACGGTTTATCCGGTGAAAGACGACGCTGCAGTCCTGGAATTCTTTGCACAGCAGTGGTCACAGTGTTCAACAGCTGAAGTTGCCAGAGCGGTACTGGCCAATAAAGATTTCTGGAGCGGCAGGGACCTGACAGAAGTGAAAGGCCTGCTCGATGCGGTTTCCGGATACCTGGTCCGGATGGACACGGTACCGGTTGAAGTGATCGCAGCTAATATTGAAAATACCACACCCGGCAAGTAACGCATGGTTCAATAGTTTAAGGAAAACAATGGAACAGACAAAACTGATTCAGATTGCTCCGGAGGACAATGTCGCAGTGGCAACGGTTCCCCTTGCTACAGGGGAAACGGTCGATTTAAACGGACAGGTGCTTACGGTGATACAGGATATTCCGTTCGGACACAAGATCGCTTTATGCGATCTTCCGGAAGGTGACAATATCATCAAGTACGGACACCCGATCGGCCATGCAAAAGCGGATATCAAAGCCGGAGAACATGTACATACCCACAATATTGCCACCAATCTGGGAGAGCTTCTGGATTACAGCTATGACAGAAACGATGCTGTGATCGATTCTTTCGATCTGACCAGGCCCGAAAACAGACAGGAGGCTTCCTTCGAAGGTTACCTGAGAGAAGACGGACGGGCAGGGATCCGCAATGAGATCTGGATTGTCCCCACAGTCGGATGTGTCAACAAGACAGCGGAAAAGCTGGCGGCGCTGGCAGATGCGAAGTTCGGAGACAGAACGGATGGGATCCATGCTTTTACCCATAATATGGGCTGCAGCCAGCTTACCGAAGATATGGAACGGACCCAGAAGCTCCTGGCCGGGATTATCAACAATCCCAATGCCGGTGCAGTACTGGTTCTGAGCCTGGGATGTGAAAACAACAATCTTGATGTTTTTAAACCCTTTCTCGGCGACTACAATCCGGAATGCATCCGCTTTCTGGTTTCCCAGGATACGGAAGATGAAATGGAAGCGGGGATGGAAATTCTTTCAGAGCTTTCGGATTACGCTTCACAGTTCAAACGGCAGACACTGGATGCCGGAAAGCTTACGATTGGCTTCAAGTGCGGCGGCAGTGATGCCTTCTCCGGGATCACAGCGAACGCTTTATGCGGACGGGTTAACGACAGGCTGGTACGCTGCGGCGGAACCACCCTCCTTACCGAGGTTCCGGAAATGTTCGGAGCCGAAACCGGGCTGATGAACCGGGCTGTGAATGAAGAAGTCTTTCAAAAGGAAGTCGGGCTGATTAACGGCTTCAAGCAGTATTTCACCAGATACGGGCAGACGATTTATGAAAATCCGTCACCGGGCAACAAGAAAGGCGGGATTTCAACGCTGGAGGATAAATCCTCCGGATGTGTGCAGAAGGGCGGACAGGCTCCTGTGGTTGATGTACTGGACTACGGGGAACCGGCTGTCAAGAACGGGCTGAACCTGCTGACAGGACCCGGCAACGACCAGGTTTCCTGTACCGGACTGACGGCAAGCGGAGCGGTGATGATCCTGTTTACAACCGGACGCGGCAATCCGTTTGGCGCACCGGTTCCGACATTAAAAATCGCATCAAACACGCCTTTATATAAGAAGAAAACAAACTGGGTTGATTTTAATGCCGGTGTCGTTCTGGATGGAACGGATATGGAAACTGCAGCCGGTTCACTTTTCCAGTGCGTACTAGACACAGCATCAGGGAAAGCAGCCAAAAATGAAACCAGCGGCTACCGTGAGATTTCGGTTTTCCGTGACGGGGTGATCTTATAAAATAATAGGTGATAGTTTAATCTGAAACTAAGAATGGTCAGAGTTCAAAAGGAACCCTGACCATTCATGTAAAACTGGAAAGCAGATTCTTTAGATTGTTGTAAATGGCTAATTAATAGTAAAGATGCATTTGTAACATCATTTTTTCTAAGGCAATCTAAAATCTGTTTATGCTCATTTACTGTTTCAAATAGTCTTTCCTCATTTGAGTCGCCGCTTAAAATTCTGATTCGTCTATCCTGATTTTCAATGTCATTATAAGTACGGAGTAGATAGCGGTTTGTACATTGATTGACTATGCATTTGTGAAATTCAATATCGTAATTATAAACATCATTCTTTTGGTCTTGTATAGCTTTTTTATACAGGGAAATAATGCTGTTCATGTGATTTAAGTCTTCAGATGAGAGATTTTTACAATAGTTTGTCAAAATATAGGGTTCTAATAATAATCGACCCTCAAAGACCATATTAATTTCATTGACAGTTAGTGGAGCTACAAGAAATCCTTTTTTAGGAAGAATTGTAACTAAATGCTCTTGCTCCAAGCGGCCTAAAGCATCTCTAACTGGAGTGCGACTAACTCCAAAGTCTTCACAGAGAAGATCTTCGTTGAGAAAAGAGTTAGGTTTGTATTCACAATTTAATATTTTTTCTTTTATTGAATCATATGCGATTTGTTTTTTTGACATAAGATAGTTCCTTAGATTGAAGTTATTAAATTATATCATTCTTAATATTGATTAAACGAAATTTATATCATTTAAGTTTGTAAATCTATTGACAGGTAAATGTTTACAGAGTACGATGTATACATCGATAAATATATTAATGTATCCAAGTAAAGGTAGGTAAAAAGTTGAAATCAATTGTAATTAATGGACCTCATGACGTTTCTATCGTCGAACGTGAAAAGCCGGTTCCTAAAGAAGGAGAGGCTCTTTTAAAAGTATTATACGGAGGAATATGTGGAAGTGATTTAGGATCTTACAGAGGAACCTTTGCTTATGTCACATATCCTAGGACACCTGGTCATGAATTTTCTGCAGAAATAATTGAAATTGGACCCAATAAAAAGGGCTTGAAGCCAGGAATGATTGTAACGTGTAATCCTTATTTTAATTGTGGGAAATGCTATTCATGTAAACGGGGGTTGGTGAATTGCTGCACTTCTAATCAGACAATGGGTGTTCAGCGGGAAGGTGCTTTTTCTGAATATATTACAATGCCTGTCGATAGAATTTACGATGGAAAATCTGTACCTGCAGATTTACTGGCTGTTATTGAACCCTTTTGTATAGGTTATCATGGAGTAAGTCGAGCAAATGTGAAAAAAGGTGATAAAGTTCTTGTTGTGGGTGCTGGAACGATTGGCGTTTTAGCTGCGTTATCGGCTAAGTTAAAAGGAGCGGAAGTTTATGTTTCAGACATAGCGGAAAAGAAACTTAACTACGCTCAGGATTCTTTTAATTTCAATGGAACGATTTTAAATAATGGCTCTGAAGCATTTATCAAACAGGTAAACGACATAACAGATGGAAATGGATTTGATGTAACTATTGAAGCGGTAGGTTTGCCAAACACTTTCCAGAATTGTGTTGATGCAGCTGCTTTTGGAGGTAGAGTTGTTTTAATCGGTGTTGGCAAACAAAATCTAGATTTTAATTTTACAATCATCCAAAAGAAGGAACTTAATATTTTTGGTTCAAGAAATGCATTAAAGAAAGATTTCCTTGAATTAATTGATTTAGTAAAGGATGGAAACATAGACCTCCGAAAGATCATTACCAATTCTTATAATATTATGAATGTCCGTGAAGCCTTTGAAGAATTTGATAAAAACTCTTCATCAATGTTAAAAGTAATTATTGATTTTTCAAAAGAAAACTAGAGGGAAAAATGTCTAACTCAACATGGTTATTTATTGCACTGATTATCTCAATGGCAGTAATCCTGTTTTTAATTCTTAAGGTAAAATTAAACGCAGCGATTTCTCTTGTATTAGGCAGTATTCTTATGGGGGTCCTATCAGGGGTGCCGCTACTTGATACCATAAATGGTATCAATACTGGTTTTGGTAATATGTTAAAAAGCATGGGTTTACCGATTGGCTTTGGAATCATTCTGGGAGAATTAGTCAGTGCATCTGGTGGTGCAAAAGTAATAGCATCAAAGATTGTAAAAGCGTTCCCAAAAACTAAGGCTATTTATGCAATTGGTTTAGCCGCATTTATCCTTGCTATTCCCGTTTACTTCGATGTCACTTTTGTAATTCTAATACCCATTGGCATTGCGTTAATGAAGGAAGTCAATAAATCGATTGCCTATATTGTTGGGGCTATTACCATTGGTGCAGCTGCTGCTCATACATTAGTTCCACCAACTCCGGCTCCCTTAGCCGCTGGTGAAATTTTCGGATTTGATACGGGAATTATGATTGCCTTTGGTGGAGCACTTGGCTTAATCGGAGTTTTTCTGGTTATTTATCTTTATACAAAAATGTTAGATCGTAAGAAAGATTTCTGGAATCCGGAAACAGATGAATCCGAAGACAGTATAGCAATAGAAGCGTTCGATGATGAAAGCATTAAGCCTCCTTCATTTGCAATGTCGTTGTTGCCGATTTTTGTACCAATTATTTTGATTCTACTCAATACTGTTACATCCAGTATAATGGGAGAAGCACAACCGACTTTCTTTGCTTTTCTGGGTGACAAGACTACAGCTCTATTGAGTGGTGCAATTGTTGCATATTTAATAGCTGTGAAATGCATGGGAAAAGACAAAGCCGAAAAAACAGCAACTGAATCGCTTTCTTCTGCAGGTATTGTATTCTTGATAACAGGTGCTGGAGGAGCATTTTCTAATATCATAACAATAACGGGAGTAAGCAATGCGATTGCAGACATTGTAAGCGGATTTGCCAATAATGTATTTATTATTTTAATTCTTGCTTATCTGGTAGGCTTGTTGATAAAGCAGGTGACTGGCTCGGGAACAGTTTCTGCATTAACAAGTATGACGATTATGTCGAGTGTTGCCTCGACAGTATCACTTCCGCCGGTATTTATAGCAATAGCCTGTTTATCAGGGACGCTTTTTGGTGCCACTGTTAATGACAGCGGTTTCTGGATTGTGACAAATATGAGTGGTCTCTCTGTTAAAGGTGGTATAAAAACATATACGTTGGCAGAAATATTTGAATCACTGACATTTTTAATTTTACTGTTAATTACTACAGGATTATACTTAATCTTTTTCAAATAAATTAGAGTGGTGAATAATGAGAGAAAGACAATTTGTTACAGATTTGGTAAGTGGACAGTCCATTCCAAAAATGTTTAGCGTAAGACAGAAATTTCCGCGTAAAAAACTGAATCCTCAAGAAATTCCTCAGATTATTAATCATTTATTAAAAGATGATAAATTTTCATCTCAAATAAAGCCAGGAATGAAGATAGCAATAACTGCTGGATCAAGGGGGATTGATAACGTAGCATTAACAACGAAATGCCTGGCTGATTTTGTGAAATCGAAAGGTGGACAACCATTTATCGTTCCTGCCATGGGAAGTCATGGAGGAGCAACTGCTGAGGGACAGAAAGCTATACTTGAAGGATATGGTATAACTGAGAGTTATATTGGATGTCCGATTGTATCTTCAATGGAAGTTAAGAAAATTGGAGTCAATGATGAAGGTATAGATGTATTTATTGATAAACATGCAGCTGAAGCCGATGGCATTATAATCGGATGTAGAATTAAACCTCATACTGCTTTTCGTGGCCCGTACGAAAGTGGAATTATGAAGATGATGACAATTGGTTTAGGAAAACAACATGGTGCAGAGGTTTGTCATGAGGCAGGGTTTAAAAATATGGCTAAAAATGTTCCAATGTTTGGAAAAGCTATAATCAAAAATGCTCCTGTTTTATTTGCGGTTCCAACAATCGAAAACGCTTTTGATGAAACATACAAAATTGTCGCAATTAATGCAGATGAAATTGTAGATGAGGAGCCGAAATTGTTGAAGGAAGCTTTTTCTCTTATGCCTAAAATATTAGTGAATGAATGTGATGTGCTTGTGGTAGATCATATTGGAAAAAACTTCAGCGGTGATGGAATGGATCCAAATATTACAGGAACCTTCTGTACTCCGTATGCTTCCGGCGGGATTAATGCTCAAAGGGTGTGTGTACTTGATTTAAGTCCAGAGACGCATGGTAATGGAATTGGGTTAGGATATTCCAGTGCAACTACGAAAAGAGTGTTTGATAAACTGGATCTTGCTTCGATGTATCCAAATGCCATAACATGTACTGTTTTAGGTGGTGTAAGAATTCCAATTGTGATGGAAAGCGATAAAGAGGCTATTCAAGTTTGTGTCAAAACGTGTAATGAAATTGATAAGAATAATGTCAAAAT